>CALFSF010000404.1 GCA_937917025.1 uncultured Paraburkholderia sp. | reverse complement strand
CAATATGGCGCGATGGCGGCGCGGACGCCGCAGGGCGACGCCTGCCGCAAGCAGATGCGCGTAGCCATCGTTGGCCGCCTTGTCCTGCTGCAGCAGACGCGCGAGTTGCGCGTAGTTGCGCCAGAACGCCTCGTCGTCGTTCTTCGCACCGCCGCGCGCTTTCTGCAACGCATCGAACGCGCCCTTGTAGTCGCCGTGGCGATACAGCAGGCTCGCCGTGCGCAGCGCGTACGGTGCGTTCTCCGGGCTGTGCGCCTGCAGCCTGTGATAGACCGCGAGCGCCGCATCGTCCTTGCCGGCCCGCTCGTCCAGCGTGCCCATGCGCTCGTCGATCGCGTTGCCCTGCGCACCGCGCGGCAGCGCGGCGAGGAACGCGAGCGCCTCGTCGGGCAGGCCGAGACGCTCGTAGGTCGCGACCACGTCGTCGACGAGCTTCAGATTGTCCGGATTCGCCTGCGATGCGTGCCTGAGCGCGGCGAGATACGCGTGATCGTCGTCCAGCATCGGCGCAATGCGCAGCACGTTCGCCCATGCAGCCGGATCGTTCGACATCTCCGCGTAGGCAAGCCACGACTTCAGCGCAAGCGGCGATGCGTTGTTCCACTCGGCGACCTGCGCGAGGCGCTTCAGCCAGACGGCGGAATGCGGGTCTTTTTCGACCTGCTCCGATGCGATCTTCTGCGCGCTCGGGAGGTCGCCGGCTTCGACGAACGACTGGAACACGAGGCCGGCTACGTCGCGGTTAGCCGCGGTGGTGGTTGTCGCGGAGTTGGCTGCTTTCGTGGCCTTCTTCGCGCCCGCCTTCACGTCTGTTTTCGCACTGGAAGCCGTAGGTACATTCGAGGCCGGCGTCGTGGCCGCCACGCGTTGCACATGCACGGCGCCCCACCCTCGCGTGCTGGCGCCGAAGCGCTCGCGCATCGTGCCACTCGCCTGCGGGCCGTCCATATATGCATACGACGTTGGCTGCGCGGCGGCCGGGGCGCGGCGTGCCGGCATGAATGATGCGTACCTGAGCATCGCGCGTGCTTCCCGCGGTTCCGGTTGCGCGGACGCGAAACGCGCCAGCGCGGTCGCGTAGCGACGCGCGAGATCCGGCCGGTTCGCGGCCCGCGCGAGGTCCAGCAGGACGATCAACGTTTCCTTGTCATCGGCCAGCGCGCCGGCGTGCTGATCGGCGGCGGCGAGCGCCTCGTTCAGCAGGTTGCCTGACTGCAATGCATGAATACCGGCGAGGAAATTGCGGCGCCGGGCGTCAAGCGTCGTCGCCGCATCCTGCTCGCGGAACCACGCGTCGGCGGCGTGCGGATAGTCGCCGATGAAGAGCGCATAGCGCGACGCCTGCCCGTTCCATTGCGTGTGATGCGCCGGGTCCTGCGCGGCGAGACGCGCGTAGAGCTGCATCGCCAGTTGCGGCGCGTCGGCGGCGGCCGCGCGCTGCGCGAGCGACTGCAGATCGGGCGTCGGCCACGCGAGGCTCGCGGCATCCTCGAACTGCGCGCGCAGCTTCGCCGAGGCGGCGGCGCGCAGCGGATCGCTCGCCGGAATCGCGAACGTCTGCTGTTCGGCGACCGACAGCCGCAACAGGATCGCCTTGCGACGCATCGGCTCGCTGTTCAGCGCGTCCATCCGCTGGGCGATATGCAGTGCGTCGTCGAGACGGCCGAGGCGGGCGTACTGCTCGCCCAGCAGCGCGAGAAATTCCGGGCTCGCGGGCTGCACGCGCAGCCATGCTTCGAGATACGCGACGCTCACCTCGCTCGGCGCGGCGCTCGACATCATGCGTTCGCGCAGGCCGCCGCGCGGCCACGCCGCGTAGAAGATCAGCAGCACGACGGCGGCGAGCAGCATCACGAGCCACGGCGACGCGATACGGGGACGCTGGGTCATGTTAGCGGCCACAGGCGACCTCGACTGTCTGGTAGTTCACCGCCGCGCCGGCCACGCCCGGCGTGTCGAAACGCAACGTGTTGCCGTCGCGGCGCGCCGCCACCGCGCGACCGTCGACGCTCACGCGGCACGTCTGCGCATTCGCGAGCTTCACGAACGGCTGGTAGTAACCGCCGAAGTCGAAGCGCATGCCGTCCGGCGTGCGCTCGAAGCGGCGCACGAAACCGTTCGCCTCGGCGATGTACGGCAGTGTCGCGTTGGGGGCGTTGCCCGCTGCCGTTGCAGCGTCGAACGAAACCCGCGCGCTGCCGTCGTCGATATGGATATACGTGCCGTCCGGACCGGGCGCGAAGCCCGTCACGCCCGAGGAAGCGTCGAGCACCGGCGCCTGCGTGCGCGGCCAGTGCAGCTCGCGCACCTCGCCGTCGCCCCGCACGACCCAGTCGGCGCCATTGCTTCCCACGCCGCGCGCCACGGCGAACGAGCGCCAGTCGAGCACCTTGCGGATGTAGTCGGTGACATGCACCGGCAGCACCGGTTGCTTCAGCACCGTCGAGAAAATCTGGTCCAGCGCGTGCAGCGAAGCGACCTTGGTGCCGCTGTACATGTGGTAGTAGACATCGATCGGCTTGAAACGGCGCGGTTTGTCGGTCATGTCGAAGGTTTCGAGCACGCGCGTGAAACCGTAGAACGGTCCGAGCCATTCGTTCGTGTAGACGTTTTCATCCTGGTTCGGCGCGTAGACCTGATACGCGCCCGGCCCCTTGTCCACCCCGATCGGCGCGATGTTGGTCCAGCTGTTGTCCGTCTTCGTGATGACCGTGTCGCCGCCGTTGATGTTGAAGACGCCCGCGTCATACACCTTGCGCACCACGATGCCCGGCGGCTGGCAGTCGCCCGACCATTGCAGCACCACCGTTTTCTTGCCCGGCGGCGCGAGGCGCTCGTTGATGTAGTCGATCGAACCCGTGATTTCGCGGTCGATGTTGAATGTGTAGCCAGGAATGTTCAGCGAGAACGCCGCATCGCCGCCGCCACGGTCGACGCGCCGCTCACCCTTGTCGTCGACGTTGTCCCATTCGAACGGATGCGAATACGTGTGCGTGCCGATCTCGACGTACGGCAGCGCAAACATCTTGCGTGCGATTTCCTCGAGACGCGGCGAGATATCCGGATGCAGGCCCTTCATGCCGACTTCGCCCTCGATCACGGAGAGCGTCATCGGCACCTTGTAGCGCGTGAAGATCTGCTGGTAGAGCGCTTCGCCCGAAAAGTCGGCGCCGGGGAATTCGGCGCGCGACGCGAAGCCGTCGCCGTCCACGTGGGTCATGAAAAGACGCCGGCCGTTTTCGGTCGTCACGCTCGGTGACGGCATCGTCTGCAGACGCAGCGCGGCCGTGAGAAATTTGATCGGCTCGATCGCCCAGCGCTCCTGGTCGACGCCGATGAGCGATTCCACCGTGTACGGGCTCAACGCGAAGCCGCCCCACGGCGTGATCGCGACCTGGTCGAGCAGTTCGCCGTTGGCCGACACGCGCAGCAGCGAGCGGCTCTTCGAGCCGACGCGCACGCCGAGCAGATCGCGCGCATCGGGCTTCGGATTCGTTTCGAAACCGACCATCGGGTCCCGCGAGACGATGCTCACCGGCGCCGCCGGCGTACCCGGCACGGCTTCGAGATCGAGCGCGGCGCCGCCGTCTTCCGCGGCGTCGAAACCGAACTGGCCGAGAAACACGACCGGCACGTGATCGGCGATGCGGCCCGCGACCCAGCGGCGCAACTGCTCCGCATCGGGCACCGCGTCACGCTGAAACCACGCGACAACGCCCGCATAGCGGTCCGGCGTGATGCCGGAAGGCAGCGCGGAATCGAAGTCCGCGTACTCGACGTCGTAGCCGAGATAGTTGAGCGGCATCGCGAGATCGCGCACGCCGGCGGTGCCGTCGAGCGGCTCCTTTGTGTCCCGGTCCTGCAGCACGAGAATCTTGCGCGGCAGCACTTCGATCGCGCCGATGCCGACGACGTCGCGCGCGGCATCCGTCACATACGGCACCACGCCGGCGGCGACCACTTTCGCCGCGGTCGCACGCGCGCAATCGCGGTCGTTTCCATCGCAGTATTCGAGCGAGACCACCGGCACGCCGGTCTGCTGCGTGAACGCGCGGGCGGCCGCCACGCGGCTTTCGCGCAGCGCGTCGGGCACGTCGGCCGGTTGCATGCCGGTTTCATCGAGACCGCGCACGAGCGGGTCGCCCACGACCGCGTACAGCGCCCCGGCGTGCGGCTGGGCAGCCTGCAACGCATTCGGGCCGCCGACGACGAGGCGCGCGTCGGGATGCGCGGCGTGAATGGCATCGATCGCGGCGATCGCAACCGGCGTCTCCAGCAGGAAGCCGCGATAGCCGCGCGCCCACAACGGCTCGATCTGCTGCGCGACGAAGTCGGCGGCCGAGGCGGTTGCGGCACCGTCCGTGCGGGCAAGCCACACGGTATGCGCGAGCGGATGAGCGGACGGGTCGAAGCCATGCGCCGGGTCGAGCACCACGGCGTCGAACGCCTGCAACAGATCGACGGGCACGTTCGCGCCGTAGAAGAAAGCGAGATTGAGCGGCGCGGCGGCGCGCGTTGCCGCGCGCCCGACCGGCGTATCCGGTGCGCCGCTTCGCGCGGCTGCCACGGCGTTGCCGGCGGCACTGGGCGTGGCGGCAGGCGCGGCCACCCACGGCATCGCGCCAATCGCGAGCGTAGCCAGCGTGCGGGCCCAGTCGTTCCAGCCGGTCCTGCGCGTGGCCTTCGACGAATTCAATCCTGCAACGCTGCCAGATGGCGTCGTGGTTCTAGACATCCGTTTCCCGTTCGATGGTTGCGGGACGCGCGAGAAGCGCGTCGATCACGGTGTTGCCGGTCGCATCGACCGGTCATGTGTCAACCCGGCGGCCGGGTTCGCCTTCGTCCGCAGACGAAGCCCGGGCCGCGCTTACGCAGCCGACGCCGCCGTCACGCCACGTGGCGCGCGCGCCGGGCGCGGTGCTTCACCGCATCGAGGGAGGTTCTGACAGGAAGGGGTACCGGCAACGTGCCGGAAACAAAAGAATGTGCAGCAGACATGATTCGTTATTCGCTTTTTCAGATGAATTTCTAATTTGAGCGCAGGTATCTTCGCCCCGCTGATCCGAAGATGGTGATCCCGCACGAGTCAAACTACGTAGTCGCCAGCGCCCCGCGACCGGACATCGAGGCCATATCGCCGGCTGGATTCACCTGAAGCAAAACACTCTGAATAGGTGAATCGGCCCGCATTCTAACTGCTCTCTCGCGCAAACACATAATAGTTTTGAGAGAAATCCTGTGAAGAATACGATTGCGAAAATAAACTATGCCGGTTTATTTGCCGCAACCCTGAAAAAATTATTCCCGCAAACGTTAGCGGGCAACAAAACGCACCCGAAATTCATCGAACGACGCGAGGACTAAACGGGCGACAGCGCGCCAGGGAAATATCTTCCCCATCGCGACTCGTTTCGGGCAGGGAAAAACGGTTTCACCACGTCCCCGAATATCTCTCAAACGCCCGCCCGATAAGGCAGAAATGCCGTCGCGGCCTTCATCACCCCCATTTATCATCCAGCATCGCCAGTCACTCCCGAGTCCTCGTGCGGCGTATACCCTATGCGCGTTAACCCGATTTCATTAACAAACGAACGAACGTGCTTAATTTTTAGTTTATACGCCCGGCCCTGAAAGTCGGCTAATGAACCTTATTCCGCTCCGACGACGGATTTCATTCAACGGTGCGTTCCTGGACCTGGATCGCGGGAGATGGGCCGCACGATACTCCATAAGGAAGTCTTTGGATCTATTTATTTCCTGTCCATTACGATGAGGAATAATTACCTGGTTTCAGGGAGTCATGACCCTGATTAGCACGTTGTGAAATGAGCAGGCATTCAATCCGGTTATCGGCGGCCGTGCGGCGTTAATTTCACGGACGAAATGAGGTCCGCGATCTCATAAAGAGACAGTCATTGAATAATCGCCAGGCTTCCTCGAAAACGGCCCGCACAGCCGAGGGGGCAAATTCAATGGCGTCTCGTCTGGGCACGGGAGTTGCTGAATTCCGTGCGGCGCTCCCTCACCGACGCGTGAAGCGACGCAGCCGAACAACATCAACCCATCCGGCAATCCCGTTACAGGTGGAGGCCTTCATGCTTCGTTATGCTGCAATATTTTTCGTCATCGCCATCATCGCCGCCGTCTTCGGTTTCGGTGGGATCGCCGCTGGCGCGGCTGAAATCGCGAAGGTTCTGTTCTTCATCTTCCTCGTGATCTTCCTCGTGACCCTGTTGATGGGCGTCATCCGACGATAGGGAGACGCATTCGAGGTCTCCCGGTTCGCCCACGACGTTCCATCGAAGCGGATCGCGCGTCACTGCCTGCGCAGTGGTGCGCGGTCCGTTTTTTTATTGCTGCGGGAGATCGCGCGCCCCGCCGCGCCGCGTCCGGATCGGCACACGTCGGCTCGCATTGCCGCCGCGTGATGATCGCGGGTTGCAGAAATTGCCTGCCGGCTTGCAAGAATTGCCGCCTCTGGCCGGGTTCAGTGTGTCAGTGCGAGCAACTGGGCGCACAAAGCGGAAAAGCCGGCAGAGCCGGCTTTCCAGGGAAACGCGGGGCGGCCATCGCGGGCCCCCCGTGAAGCATCAGCGCATCAGCGCATCGACGCCGGCATCGAATCAGCCGCGCGCGACCGCACCTACCGCTGCGCGCTTCGGCGAGATCGCCGACACGATAAACGTGACGACGATATTCGCGACGAGCGCGATCAGGCCGATGTACAGCGGCCACGTCGTGCCGCCGAGATGCAGCGGATACACCGGTTTGAGCCCCTGCACGGTCGCAAGCCCCGTCCCGATCACGATGCCGACCAGCCAGCCCGCGAGCAGCCCCACCGTCGACATGCGTCGCGTGTAGAGCGTGAACACGATCTCCGGGAAGATCTGCAGAATCCACACGCCGCCCAGCAACTGAAGATCGATCGCGTACTGCGTCGGCAGGAACACGATGAAAAGCAGCGCGCCGAACTTCACGACGAGCGACACCATCTTCGCAGTCGACGCTTCCTTCGCCGGCGAGATGTCCGGATTCACCAGCGGACGCCACAGGTTGCGCGTGAAGAGATTCGCCGCGCCGATCGACATGATGGCCGCCGGCACCAGTGCGCTGATCGCGATCGCCGCGGCCGCGAAGCCCACGAACCACGACGGGAAGATCGCGCCGAAGAGCGCCGGCACGACGTCGGAAGCCGACTTCACGTGAATGCCGGCCGCGATCGCCATATAGCCGAGCAATGCGATGAGACCCAGCAGCAGCGTGTACGCCGGCAGGAAGATCGCGTTCTTGCGCACCGTCTTCGCCGACGACGAGGACAGCACCGCCGTCATCGTGTGCGGATACATGAACGCGGCCAGCGCCGAACCGAGCGCAAGCGAAGCGTAGGCGGTGAACTGCGTCGGCTTCAGGATGATGCCGGTCGCACCGCCCTTCGCCTGGAAGAACCTGTCGGCCGAATCGAACACCGCGCCGTAGCCGCCGAGCTTCGCCGGAATCAGCCACACTGCCGCGATCACGACGATATAGATCATGATGTCCTTGACGAACGCGATCATCGCCGGCGCGCGCAGGCCGCTCGAATATGTGTACACCGCGAGAATCACGAACGCGATGATGAGCGGCAGCTCGCCCTCCACGCCGAGACCCTTGATCACGACCTGCATGCCGACCAGTTGCAGCGCGATGTACGGCATCGTCGCGATGATGCCTGTCAGCGCGATCGCCGCCGGCAGCAGCTTGCCGCCGTATTCGCCGTGCACGTAATCGGCCGCGGTGATGTGGTTCTTCGCGTGCGCGATCTTCCAGAGCTTCGGCATCACGGCGAACACGAACGGATAGACGACGATCGTGTACGGCAGCGCGAAAAAGCCATATGCGCCGACCGAATACACGAGCGCCGGCACCGCGATCACGGTGTACGCCGTGTAGAAGTCACCGCCGACCAGGAACCACGAAATCACGGTCCCGAACTGACGACCACCGAGACCCCACTCGTGCAACTGCGTCAGGTCGCCCCGTTTCCAGCGCGCGGCGACGAAGCCGAGCACCGTGACCAGCGCGAAGAACGCAATGAATACGCCCATCGCCACGCCATCAACCGGTTTGAGTTCGCTCATTTCGCGCTCCTGTAGACGACATACAGCAGGAGCGACGTCACCGGCACCCACAGCAGCTGATACCAGTAGAAGAACGGAAAACCGAGCAGCGACGGCCGCACGTCGTTATAGAACGGCAGCCAGAGCAGCGCGATGTAGGGGATCACCAGGAGTACCCTGGTCCAGGATCGACTTGATTGGTCGGATGAGCTCATGATAGTTGTGTTATCAAACTGAAAGGAACTTCCAGGCACGGCGAAATGAGACGCCGCTGCACGCTGCTTGTGGCACCGTGTCGCAAGGAAATGGATAAGAAGGTTCCTGCGCGGCGGAACGTCTTCCAGTTCCGTCGCGGCGGGAATTATGGGCGATTATTAAAAGATCTGCAGGGCCGCTGCATGCCCGGCTGGCGCGTCACGCCGCGGCTCGCGCCACCGCCCATCGAAGCAATGCGAAGACCTCGACGGCGCACGCACGGCTTTCCTCGGCGCACCGCTTTCCGGTACCCTCGAAGGGGGGCGTGCCGGTGACGGTCGACGGCCAGGTCGTCGGCGACTTTGGCGTGTCAGGCGTGAAGGCGGACCAGGATGCCCACGTGGCGCGTGCCGGCGCTCACAGTACCCACGCTTGAACGGGCAACAGGCCCATACAGACAGACGGAGCAGTTCATGACCCAGATGACCGACCAAGGCGGGCTGCGCATTGCAGCCGGACTCAAACAGTTTATCGACAACGAAGCCCTGCCCGGCACCGGTGTCGATACCGACCGGTTCTGGGCGGGTTTCGATGCCCTCGTGCACGACCTCGCGCCCAGAAACCGCGCACTGCTCGCCGAACGCGACCGGCTGCAAACGGAACTCGACACGTGGCATCGCGCGAATCCGGGCCCGGTGCGCGATCTCGCCGCGTATCGCGCGTTCCTCGAAGGCATCGGTTACATCGTGCCCGCGCCGGCGGCGTTCAAGGCGACGACCGCCAGCGTCGACAGTGAAATCTCCACGCAGGCCGGCCCGCAACTCGTCGTGCCGCTGTCGAACCAGCGCTATGCGCTCAACGCCGCGAACGCGCGCTGGGGCAGCCTGTACGACGCGCTCTACGGCACCGACGCGATTCCCGACACCGGCGGCGCCGAAAAGCAGAAGGCGTTCAATCCGGTGCGCGGCGCGCGCGTGATCGCATTCGCGCGCGCGTTTCTCGACGAAGCCGCGCCGCTCGCAAGCGGCTCGCATGCGGACGCCACGCGTTACAGCATCGAAGGCAACGAGCTCGTCGTCTTGTTGAAGAACGGCGCGACCGCGCTGCAAACGCCGGCGCAATTCGCCGGTTTCCAGGGCGACGCGAATGCCCCGTCGGCGATCCTGCTGAAGCACAACGGCTTGCACTTCGAAATCCAGATCGACGCCCATGATCCGATCGGCAAGACCGACGCCGCGCATGTGAAAGACGTGCTGATGGAAGCCGCGGTGAGCACGATCATCGACTGCGAGGATTCGGTGGCCGCCGTCGATGCCGACGACAAGGTCCAGCTCTATCGCAACTGGATCGGCCTGATGAAAGGCACGCTGACCGAGGAAGTCACGAAGAACGGCAAGACGTTCACGCGCCGCCTGAACGCCGATCGCGAGTACCGCCGCACCGACGGCTCGACGTTCAGGCTGCATGGCCGGTCGCTGCTTTTCGTGCGCAACGTCGGGCATCTGATGACGAACCCGGCCATCACCGACCGCGACGGCAACGAGATTCCCGAGGGCATTCTCGATGCGGTCGTCACGACGCTCTGCGCGATCCACGACCTGCAGAACAGGCTGAATTCGCGCACCGGCTCGATCTACATCGTGAAGCCGAAGATGCACGGCCCCGCCGAAGTCGCGTTCGCCTCCGACCTGTTGGCGCGCGTCGAGACGCTGCTCGGCCTGCCGCACAACACGATCAAGATGGGCATCATGGACGAGGAGCGCCGCACGAGCGTGAATCTGCAGGCGTGTATCGCCGCGGCCGCCGAACGTGTCGCGTTCATCAACACGGGCTTTCTCGACCGCACCGGCGACGAGATGCATTCGGCGATGGAAGCCGGCGCGATGATCCGCAAGGGCGACATGAAGTCGTCGAGCTGGATTGCGTCGTACGAGCGCAATAACGTGCTCGCCGGCCTCGACGCCGGACTGCGTGGCCGCGCGCAGATCGGCAAGGGCATGTGGGCGATGCCCGACCTGATGCACGCGATGCTCGAACAGAAGATCGCGCATCCGAAGGCGGGCGCGAACACCGCGTGGGTGCCCTCGCCGACCGCGGCCACGCTGCACGCACTGCACTATCACAAGATCGACGTGCAGGCCGTGCAGGAAGAGATGGAACGCATCGCTTATGCAAGCGAGCGCGACGCGTTGCTCAAGGGGCTCCTCACCGTTCCGGTCGTCGAGAAGGCGCAATGGTCAGACGACGAAATCCGCAGCGAGGTCGAGAACAACGCGCAGGGCATCCTCGGCTACGTGGTGCGCTGGATTGATCAGGGCGTCGGTTGCTCGAAGGTGCCGGACATTCACGACGTCGGCCTGATGGAAGACCGCGCGACGCTGCGCATTTCCAGCCAGCACATCGCGAACTGGCTGCGTCACGGCGTGGTGACGCCCGAGCTCGTGATGCAAACCATGCAGCGGATGGCGAAGGTCGTCGACAAGCAGAACGCCGGCGATCCGCACTATCACCCGATGGCGCCGGACTTCGACGCGTCGCTTGCGTTCAAGGCCGCGTGCGCGCTCGTCTTCGAGGGACGCGAGCAGCCGTCGGGGTACACCGAGCCGCTGCTGCACAAGTTCCGTCTCGAACTGAAGCAGGCCCGCGCATGACGGCCCCGCAAACGAAGACGGCGACGCGCGCGATCGTCACGGGCCACACGCGGGGCCTCGGCGACGCGCTCGCCGCGGCGCTGCTCGAACGCGGCATCGCGGTGCTGGGCGTCGCGCGTTCGCTGAACGCTTCGCTCGCGCAACGCTATCCGCACGCGCTCACCGAAGTCGAACTCGATCTTGCCGATCCCGCGCAGTTCGCGTGGTGGCTCGGCGGCGATGCGTTGCGCGGCTTTCTGGCGGGCGCGGCGCGCGTCGTGCTGATCAACAACGCGGGCATGGTGCAGCCGATCGGTCCGCTCGATATGCAGGACGTTACCGCGATCGCGGGCGCCGTCAGCCTGAACGTGGCCGCGCCGCTGATGCTGGCAAGCGCGTTCAGCGCTGCAAGCGAGGACGCAACCGACCGGCGCATCGTGCATGTTTCCAGCGGCGCGGCGCGCAACGCGTATGCGGGCTGGAGCATCTATTGCGCGACGAAGGCGGCGCTCGATCATCACGCGCGCGCCGTTGCGCTCGACGAAACCCGCGCGCTGCGGATCTGCAGCCTGGCGCCGGGCGCCGTCGATACGGGGATGCAGGCGGAAATCCGCGACGCGAGCGCGGAGCAGTTTCCGTCGCGCGGCAAGTTCGAGGATCTCAAGCGCAACGGGCAACTGGCGTCGCCGGAAGCATCGGCGGCGAAGCTGGTCGACTACGTGTTGAGCGACGCGTTCGGGCAGGAACCGGTCGCCGATATCCGCGCGCTTTGACGGGCGCGGCAGGCGTTTAAACGGGCGATGTACCGGTCGCGTGCGCGCAACGCCGGCGACCGGTACACGTTTTTGCGAGCGGGAAAGACGGCGGGAATTTCAGACGCGCGGCAGATCGTCGATCGATTTCTCGACGTGGCCGCCGGGAATATCCGTATCGATGCCGTCGTGGCCGTCCGTGTGCGAGACGGTCTTGATCTTCGGCCCGAGGAGCCGCATGCCGCCGAGCGTGTAAAGCGACCAGACCAGGTTACCCGCACGGATCACGTTGACGACCTCGTCCACCTCGACGATTTCGTGCTGCGACAGCCACTCGTGGGTCTTCGGATTGATGAGCGCCCAGCGCACATGCGTGACGCGGTCGTTAGCAGGGTTGATGCGTACAGCGTCAACAGCGTACGTAGCCATAGCCACCTCCATCGTCCTGACCGTCAGATCGTAGCATGACGGCCGCCCGGCACAAGAGACGGCGGCTCAGCCCCGCGTCACGCCTCGAAATCGAGCCCGCCGATCAATATCGACGGCTCCGCCTGCGAGCGCGAGCCGAAATCGATCGCGCGCCCGCCCTGCCAGTTGTCGAGCTTGCGCGGCAGCGCGTCGAGATAGCGCGCGAAGCGTGCCTCGCCGCCGGGCGCCTGCAAGCCGTGAATCGCGTCGCTGTCCCACGTCAGCGAAACGTCGAGTGGATACGTATAACCGTGGCCGGCCCGCAGGATCCCGGCGGTGATGCGCACCCGCGTGGGATGCCGCGCGCCGCCATACGGAATCACGTCGACGTGAACGCGTTCGCTGAAAATACGCGCGAGCGTGGCGGTGATGCGCGGCACGAATTCGCGCTCGAAGCGCGCGGCGGTCTCCTGGTTCATGGTCGTTCACCGATGAGGTCAGGCTGGCAGTGTCGTTCATCGGCGCCCGGCGCGCAACGGGCTTCGCGGATCGAATCGCGCCGGCGCGCGAATTTCCCGGCCTGGGATATCCTTTGCTGCACCGGCCCACCCTCGCCCATCATCCAACGCGCCGCCACAGGAGCCCTATGGACCGTCTGCAAGCCATGACTACCTTCCTGACCGTGGTGGATACCGGCGGGTTCGCGTCGGCGGCACGCAAGCTGAAGGTGTCGCCTTCCGTGGTGACGCGCATGGTGGGCGAACTCGAGGACGCGATGGGCGTGCGGCTTCTCACCCGCACGACGCGCACGGTGCGCGTGACCGACACCGGCGCCGATTATGCCGACCGGTGCCGGCGCATTCTCGCGGACATCGAGGAAGCCGAGCAGTCCGCCACCAGCATGCACGGCACGACGCGCGGCCTGCTGTCGATCACGTCGTCGATGCTGTTCGGCAAGTACTACGTGACACCGATCGTCACCGACTATCTCGGCCGGTATCCGGAAGTCGACGTCAGCTGCTGGTTTCTCGATCGCATCGTCAACATCGTCGATGAAGGCATCGACGTCGCGATTCGCCTCGGCGATCTGCCGGATTCGTCGATGCAGGCGGTGCGCGTCGGACAGGTTCGCCGCGTGGTGTGTGCTTCGCCCGGTTATCTGGCGCGGCACGGGGTTCCCCGCCATCCCGAGGACCTGGCCGGGCGCGCGATCGTGTCGGCAAGCGGCGTGTCGACGCTCTCCGAATGGCGTTTTGGCAGCGACGAGCGCCGCTACGCGGTGCGCGTCAAACCGCGGATGACCACGACGACCAACGATTCTGCGATCAGCGCGGTCGTCGCGGGCCTCGGGCTCACGCAACTGCTGTCGTACCAGGTCGCGCAGCAACTGCGCGACGGCACGCTGCGGATCGTGCTGGAGGACTTCGAGCCGCCGCCGCTGCCGATCCACGTGATGCATCGCGAAGGACGCCACGTCACGCGCAAGGTGCGCACGTTCGTCGATCTCGCGATCGAAACGCTGCGCTCGGACGACTCGCTCAATCCATAGCGGTTGTGCCGCTGCCAGGGCCAGGACGCCCATGCGGCGGGCTTTCCCCGCACTCTTCTCGTTTCGCGAACGGTCAATTCTCCGCGCGACGGATTCAAACCCGTGACGACGACGCCTAGACTGCAATCGCTGCCAGATACGTCCCCCCTGAATCCGTCCGAGGAGAACCGAATGAAGCTTTATCACCACCCGTTGTCCGGTCATGCGCATCGCGCACGTCTCTTTCTTTCGCTGCTCGGCATCGAGCACGAACTGGTCGAAGTCGACCTGACGAAGCGCGAACAGAAGTCGCCCGAATTCCTGAAGCTCAACGCGTTCGGCCAGATACCGGTGCTGGTGGACGGCGACACGGTGATCCCCGATTCGAACGCGATCCTGGTCTATCTCGCGAGCCGCTTCGGCAAGACCGACTGGCTGCCCGTCGAGCCGCGGCAGGCCGCCGCCGTGCAGCGCTGGCTGTCGGTCGCCGCCGGCGACCTCGCATTCGGCCCCGCCGCCGCGCGTCTCGTCACGCTGTTCGGCGCGAAGCTCCAGGCCGATGAAGTGATCGCCCGCGCGCACACGCTGCTCGCGCGCATCGAAGCCCAACTGACGGGACGCGAATGGATCGCGCTCGCGCATCCTTCGATTGCCGATGTGGCGCTCTACAGCTACGTGGCCCGCGCGCCGGAAGGCAACGTGGACCTTAGCGGGTATCCGAACGTGACGGCATGGCTCGCCCGCGTCGAAGCGTTGCCGGGATTCGTGCCGTTCGTGCAGTCGGCAGGCGGGCTCGCCGGGAAAGCCGCCTGATCGTTCGCCCCTTCAGCGTGGATGCGCCGCGTCCACGCAAATGCCTGCCTTGCCGGGAGCTGCCATGATGGTCGAAGCACCTGAAACGCCTGCACGTTCGCCGTGGCACGCAGGCGAGATCACCATCCAGCGCAAGGCCGGCGTAGACAAACAAATGGAAGAAACCGGCCGCCGCGCGCTGCGCGACTTTCTGCCGGAACAACATCGGGCGTTCTATCCGCTCCTGCCATACGTGATGCTCGGCGCGGTCGATCCGGCGGGCGACGTGTGGGCAACCGTGCGCGCCGGCCAGCCGGGTTTCATGCATTCGCCCGATGCGCTCACGCTGCACGTCGGCAACGCCCGCGACGCGATGGACCCCGCCGACAGCGGCATGGAAGACGGCAACGCGATCGCGCTGCTCGGCATCGATCTGATGACGCGCCGGCGCAACCGGTTGAACGGCACGGTGCGGCGCGAGCACGCGAGCGGCTTCGATCTGCTCGTCGGCACGAGCTTCGGCAATTGTCCGCAATACATCACGCTGCGCGACTATGCGTTCGTTCGCGATGCAGCGAGTCCCGCGAGCGTCGCGCCGCAGTACGCGGATCATCTCGACGAACGCGCCCGCGCGCTGATTCGCGGTGCGGATGCGTTTTTCGTGGCCTCGTACGTGGATCGCGATGAAGGCGGCGTGACGCAACGCCAGGTCGACGTCTCGCATCGCGGCGGCAAGCCGGGCTTCGTGCGCATCGGCGAAGACAGCGTGCTGACGGTTCCCGATTTCGCCGGCAACCTGTTCTTCAATACGCTCGGCAATTTTCTGGTCAATCCGAAGGCCGGGCTCGTGTTCACCGATTTCGAAACCGGCGATCTGCTGCAACTCACGGGCGACGCGGAAGTCATTCTCGATTCGCCGGAAATCGCGGCGTTTCAGGGCGCCGAACGGCTCTGGCGCTTCACGACGCGTCGCGCGGTGTTTCGCGGCGGCGCGTTGCCGCTGCGCTGGACGAAGCGCCGCGACGGCGCCTCACCGAGCGCGCTGCTCACGGGCGACTGGCACGAAGCCGCGAGCCGGCTGAAGGCCGCGTCGCTCGCTAATGCGTGGCGGCCGATGAAGATCGCACGCGTCGTCGACGAAAGCGCGACGATCCGTTCGTTTCATCTGGAACCCGCCGACGGCGCCGGGCTCGCGCCGCATGCCGCGGGTCAGCATCTGCCGGTACGCGTGACGCTGCCCGGCGAAACCCGACCGGCGCTGCGCACCTACACGCTGTCGGTCGCGCCTTCCGATGGTCTCTACCGGATCAGCGTGAAGCGCGAGGGACGCGTGTCGTCGTATCTGCACGACGCGCTCTCCACCGGCGACGTGATCGAGGCGCGCAGCCCGGCGGGCAGCTTCACGATCGATGCGACCGAGCGTCGTCCGGCTGTGCTGCTTGCCGCGGGCGTCGGCATTACGCCGATGCTCGCGATGTTGCGGCATGTCGTCTATGAAGGATTTCGCAAGCGCCGCATCCGCACGACGTATCTGTTTTATGCGGCGCGCTCGAAGGCGGAACGCGCGTTCGAGCGCGAAATCGCCGCGCTCGAACAGGCGGCCGGCGGCGCGGTGCGTGTGATCCGCGTGCTGAGCCAGACCGACGGCGCGCTCGAAGCGCAGGATTACGACGAGGCCGGCCGCATCGATATGGCGATGCTGAGCCGCACGCTGCCGTTCAACGACTACGACTTCTATCTTTGCGGTCCGGCGCCGTTCATGCAGAGCGTCTATGACGGCCTGCGCGGGCTGAACGTCGCCGATGCGCGCGTTCATGCGGAGGCGTTTGGGCCGGCCTCGCTGGTGCGTAAAGTGGATGCGGTGGATGCGGCCGCGGTCAAGCCGGCGGCGCGGCCCGCGCAGGTTGCCGTGCCGGTCGTGTTCATGAAGTCGGGCAAGGAAGCGCGCTGGACGCCCGAATCCGGGA
>CALFSF010000403.1 GCA_937917025.1 uncultured Paraburkholderia sp. | reverse complement strand
TCCTTTAAATGATCCGTGTGTACAGGACGCAAATGGCGCCGACAAATCCGCTTTTCATCACAAATGCACGGGACGGCCCCGCTTCATCCGAAGCCTCGCCTTGCATTTGATATTCCTTTCTGAACTTCGCAGTCCTTTGAATTTGTCGAATACCTAAAGGACCGGAAGTTCATTACCTCGATAGCGTGAAGAGAGAGCGCCGCTTCGCTGCTGGAAGCGCCGGCTGTCCGACGCGGCCTGTTCAGCTGGAACGCCAGGATCAGTGCAGACGTGGCAGCGCGAAATCCTGTTCGTCGAACACATGGCATGCGTCTGGCGCCAGCGTAAGGTCGATATGTTCATCGCGCGCCACGCCGCCATCGCCAGGCACTTTGGCGATCAGCGTGTTGCCGTCCCGGCCGCCACTGTCGATATGGACATAGCTGTGCTCCCCCATCCGCTCCACGAGACGGACCGCGCGGCGGATGGTCTGAGTGCCTGGCTGACCGGCGGGGAGGCCCAGGTGTTCGGGCCGGATGCCCAGCGTGACGTGCATGCCGGCGCGCGTATCGCGGCCATCGACTTGCGCCCGCACGCGCTCGCCGCTCGCCAGTTGGACCTCGATACCCCGGGCGTCGATCGTCGTCACCACGCCCGGCAGGAAATTCATCCTGGGAGATCCGATAAAGCCTGCCCCGAAGCGGCTTTTGGGCCGGTGATCAAGATCCAGCGGCGCACCGGTCTGGGCGATGCTGCCGTGCTTCTCCATTTCCGCACCGGCATGCAACAGCACGATCTTGTCCGCCAGCGCCATCGCCTCGATCTGATCGTGCGTGACGTAAATCGCACTTGCCCGGCGGAATTCGCGATGCAGGCGGGCAATCTCGATGCGGGTCTGCACGCGCAGCGCAGCGTCGAGATTCGACAACGGCTCGTCGAACAGGAACACACCCGGTTCGCGCACGATCGCCCGGCCGATCGCCACACGCTGCCGCTGTCCACCGGACAACGCAGCGGGACGGCGCTCCAGCAGCCCGTCCAGCTGTAGCGCGGCCGCCGTGCGGCGCACCTTGCTGTCGATCGTCGCCTTGTCGATCTTCGCCTGACGCAGGCCGAAAGCCATGTTCTCGTAGACGCTCATGTGCGGATACAGCGCGTAGTTCTGAAACACCATGGCGACACGGCGTTCCGCGGGCGGCACGCTGTTCATCAATTGACCGTCGATGCGCAACTCGCCGCTGGTGATCGATTCGAGTCCGGCGACCATGCGCAATAACGTCGACTTCCCGCATCCCGACGGCCCGAGAAACACACAGAACTCGTTCTCGCCGACTTCGAGATGCACGTCGCGAATAATCGGCGAATTGCCTTCGTACGCCTTCTGTACTTTAGTCAGGGTAATGCTTGCCATAGCTCGTTGTGTTCGCAGTTAAATTACCGGGCATTCGCTTCAGCCCGACCGATCCGGCCGACGGTGGGAAACGCAACGCCTGGCTGGACCCGGTTCGTCATCCGCTCGTCAGCCCTTCAGGGAGCCGGCCATCATGCCCTTGATCAAACGCTCCTGGCCGAACGCGTAGGCCGCGATGAGCGGCAACGACGTCATCGTGACGACCGCCAGCATCGCCGGAATGTTCGACGAGTACTGCCCCTGGAAATCCCACACGGCAAGCGGCAGCGTACGGTGCGGCGGAGTCGAGGTCAGCATGTACGCGAAAATGAACTCGTTCCACAGCGCGATTCCGTTGTAGATCGCGACTGTCGCCAGCCCCGGCGTGGAGAGCGGAAAAAAGATGCGCCAGAAAATCCTGAATGGACCGCAGCCGTCGAGCTGCGCGGCTTCCTCGAGTTCATGCGGAATCTGGCGCATGAACTCCGTCAGGATGAAGATCGAGATCGGCAGGCTGAGCGCCACATACGGCCCGATCAGCGCGAACTGGGTGTCGTACAGCCCGAGGTTTCGGGTCAGCAGATAGATCGGCACGAGCGTGGCGTGCAGCGGCACGATCATCCCTGCAATCACCAGTCCGAACAGCAGTTTGTTCAAGCGAAAGCGCAAACGGGCGAATACATAGGCGGCCATGGCGCTCAACAGCACGATCAGCAGCACCGAAAGCCCGACGACAAAGACGCTGTTGCCAAAGTAAGTGAGGTAAGGACCGTGCAACACCGCCCAGTAGTTTCCGAAATAAAAATGGGACGGCAGCGCCCAGACCGGCGCGGAGAAGGTTTCCTCCTGCGTCTTCAGACTCGTCACCACGACGAAGAGAAACGGCAACGTCGTCACGGCGAGCCAGATCAAACCCAGCAACGGCACGCCGATGCGAATCCTGGGAAAATGGAGGCGACTGGTTTCGGTGGCCATGCTCAAACTTCCGTTTCGTAACGACGCGTCATGCGCAATGCGATCGCGGCAACGAGTGAGACGATGATGAACATCGCGGAGCCGATCGTGCTGCCATAGCCCAGCTGGAAAGAACTGAACACGGTCCGGTACATATACGTCGCCATCAGCTCGGACGAGCCCTCCGGGCCACCGCCCGTCATCACGTAGATCAGATCGAAATATCGCAGCGAACCGAGCACCGCCAGCAGCACGGCCGTGCGGATCGCGCCTTGCAGATGCGGCAGCTTGATGCGCCAGAAGATGGTCCATTCGGAGGCGCCGTCCAGGCGGGCCGCCTCGTTCAACTCCGCCGGCATCGACGACAGTCCGGCAAGAAACAGGATCATGTAGAACGGCACGTTTTGCCAGCAGATCACCGCAATCGTCGAAGCGAGCGAGAAGCGCGTGTCGCCGAGCCAGTCCTGCGCGAACAGGTCAAGGCCGATGGCGCGCAGCGCGACGTTCAGCGGTCCGAAATTCGGATCGTAGATGTTCTTGAACAGCACGCCGATCGCGACGCTCGACATCAGCAGCGGCAGGAAATAGAGAATCTTGAGAATGCGCGAGCCACGCCCCGCCTTTTCCAGCAGCACCGCCAGCGCCAGCGAGATGGGCAGCTCGATCACGATCGACGCGAGCGCGAGAATGACGTTGTTCCACAAGGAGCGCCAGAAAACCGTGTCCCGCGCGAGATGCGCCCAGTTGGCGAGCCCGACGAAGCGTGAATGCGTACCGAGCCCGGTCCAGTCGACCAGCGAAAGCCGCAGACTGGAGAGCAGCGGATACAGCAAAAATATCGCCAGCAGCAGCACCGCGGGGGCGAGAAAAACGGTGATAACCAGCCACTGTGACGAAATACGCGCCCGCCCGGCGGGCGCGATGGAGATTGCAATATTCACAGATCGTGTGTCCAGCCCGCATCGAAAAGCGACACGGGCCGGGCTCCTCTTCGGACTACGGGTTAGCTTCCCGCCTTCGCGGCGGCTTCCATTTGCTGCGCAGCGGCCTCAGGCGTGATCGACAGGCCGAACAGCTCCTGCGACGTATCCTTGTGCAGCTCGCCCAGCTTCGGCGGCAACTCCTGGTCGTACCAGAGCTGCACGTTCGGCGCGTCCGCGATCAACGCCTGCAGGCGCTTCAGGAACGGATCCGTAATGGTGATGTTCCTGACCGGCGGAATTTTCTTGTCGAGAACGCGACCGCGCATCGACGTATCGTCGGTCATCGTCTGGATCAGCCTGAACGCCGCCTGAGGGTCCTTGCACTCCGTCGAGATGCTCATGAAGCCGTCGCCGACCGTGCCGATCACGTCGCGCGGATCACCCTTGCCGCCCGGTACGGACGGGAACGGGAAGAAGTCGAGTTTGCCTGCAAACCCGGGATTCTCGTTCTGGATCGTCGACGCTTCCCAGCCGCCCATCAATTCCATCGCGGCGCGGCCCGAATACAGCAGACGGCGCGAGGCGCCCACGTCGTAGTCAAGACCGTTGAAACCCTTCGCGAAAGCACCCGCCTTCACGAGTTCCTGAATGTACTTGCCGGCTTCAACGAAGGCCGGATCCGCGAAGCTGCCGCCAGGCGAGCGATCCACTGCCTTGCGGAACACCTCGGGCCCACCAATCCGGTCGACGAGGTACATGTAGTACATCGAACCGGTCCACTTGTTCTTGTTGCTCAGCGCAAACGGCGCGATACCGTGCGAGGTCAGCACCTGCACGACGTGCATCAACTGATCCCAATTCGCCGGCGGGCTCAGGTTGTATTGCCTGAACAGGTCCTTGTTATAGAAAATCACGGCCGCGGATGCATTTTCCGCCGCTACGCCATACGTCTTGTTGTCGAACGTCACCGCATGCCATGAGGTCGGCAGGAAGCGGTCGCGATAAGCCGGATCTTTCTGGAGATACGGCGTCAGGTCGACAATCTGGCCGGCTTTCACATATTCATGCAGCGGACCTCCGCCCCACGACTCGAACACACAGGGCGGCTCGCCTGCGCCGAACGCGACCTTCAGCTTGGTCTTGTACGCCTCGTTCAGGACGTGCGAGTCTTCGACCTTGTAGCCGGGATTCTGCCGCTCGAAGCGATCTGCCGCATCCCGCAGCACCTTGCTCGACGTGGCGTTGGTCTGCTGGTCCCACTCCGTGATCGTCTTGCCGGATTGCGCAAATGCGGCAGTCGATGCGATTGCGCACAGCGAGCATGCGAGCGCCGTGGCGCCGACCATCGACCGCGCTTTGGAAAAAGCCGGGTACGCCATATTTATGTCCCCTCTTATGGATACTGGAATATCAATCCAGATATTTAACGTTAGCCATAACGTTAATTGATGTTAAACCTGCGCATGAACTCGTGCTATGCGGGATTTACCTGGTCGCTTTCACGGCATATCGCATGCGGTGAAAGGTTGATCCGCCGATGGAGGCTGCGGCTTAGCCGGTTCTGGTAGAATGGTGCGCATACAAACGGTACCGCTAACGTCGTTAGTGAGTGAACTCCGACATGACCTCTCGCACCCCCTCGTCACGCATGGCAAGGCAGACCCCCACGCTCGAGCACGTTGCGAAGCTCGCCGGCGTGTCCCAGATGACCGCCTCGCGCGCGCTCAACGGCCGTTCCGGCGTGTCGCGGGAGACCCGCGACGAAGTGCTGAGAATCGCGTCGGACATCGGCTACGTCGTCAACCGCACCGCGCAGAAGCTTTCGGGCGGTCGCAACGGCATCATCGGCATCATCACGCCGACGCTCGACACCCAGTTCTCCAGTGAGCTGATCCTCGGCGCGGGGCGCGCGGCGCGCGGCGCGGGCTGCGAGATCCTGGTCTATACCGTGTTCGACGAAGACCGTCATCCGCATCACGACCTGCTCGGGTTGATCCAGCAGTTCTCGGATGGGATCCTCGCGATCCTGCCCCGCGAATCGCTGTGTCTCGAGGCGCTGTCGAACGCCAGGGTGCCGGTCGTCGTCGTCGATCAACGCGGCGGCACGCTGACCGATTTTCCATCGGTATCGGTCGACAACTACGGAGGCGCCCGTCTCGCGGTCGAACATCTTGCGGAACTCGGCCACAAGCGGATAGCGTTCCTCGCGGGCGACGAAACGATCGAAGGGGTGCGCGACCGGCAGCGCGGCTACCACGACACGCTCGCCCGGCTCGGGTTGCCGCGCGAAGACGCGCTCGTCGCCGCAGGCGACCTCTCGCAGATGATGGCGTTCGATGTCACCTTCGATCTGCTGAACCTCGCCGATCCGCCTACCGCGATCTTCACGGCGAACGACCAGAGTGCCTTCGGCGTCATCGCGGCAATCAGGGAAGCGGGCTTGCGCGTGCCGGATGACATTTCGGTGATCGGCTTCGACGACATTCCGATGTCCGAGCAGTTCCATCCGGCGCTCACCACGATCCGCCAGCCGTTCCAGCAGATGGCGCGCTCGGCGATCAATACGTTGCTCGCGCAGATCGCGGGTATCGGCGCAGCCTCGCAACGCATCACGCTGCCGGCGGAACTCGTCGTGCGCGACTCCACCGGGCAGGTCCGGACGAAGCAGGGCGACGCACCTCACCAGATCGTTTCCACGTAGGTTGAGGCGCGAAACTTCGCATCCGAGGTGACGAGCGCGCTGCCGAAGGTGCGAGCGGTGGCGGCGATCAGCCTCTGGTGGGACGTTAGCGCGGGCGGGAGCCTCGCCGCGCGAAAGGCGATCTCGGTGTCCACCGGAACCAGCCGCACGCCTTCCATCGACACGACAGTCGAGAGCCAGCTTCGCGCGTCCATCGACAAGCCGAGCCGGCCGTCCTTGACGAAATCGGCGATTTCGAGCGCACTGATCGCCGAAATCAGGATCTCGCCTCCGTTCAGTTCCCGATCGATCGCATCGTGCGCCGCCTGACTCAAGGCCTTCTGCCGGCCCAGCCAGCAGACCAGCGCAAGCGTATCGAGCGTGATCATCGAACTTCCGGCTCCGACGCGACCGGCGTTGTTGCGTGCTTCGCATCGAAATGCACGATCGAAGCACGCAGCAGTTCAAGCGGATTCTGGTGCTTGCTGCAGTAAGGCCTGATTTCGATGGTGGGTTGCCCCCGGTCCGTGACGATAACCGTTTCCCCCAGCATCTCAATCTGCCGGAACAGCTCGCATGCCCTGGACTTGAAAACGGCCTTCGATACTCTCTTTTCCATCGCGATCTCCACCCAGACAATTCGTATAACTATTTTTTTGAATCGGGCCGAAACGGTTGCGGCTCCCGGCAAGACATTCTTTATCAATCGTGTCCAGCTACTGCTGAAAGCTCCTTCACTTCCGCACTCAAACCTCAGGGCGGGCTTCATTCGCCTCCAGCCGCATGACTGACGAAGACGTCGCCTTGTCTGCTGCACGCGTCGGGCGCTACCTCGACAGGGTCGATATTTGCCCCTGCCCGTGACTCTCGATGTCAGAACAACATTACTTAACGTTATCCTTAACGTTAGGTAATGTTAGTATTGCGCCGAAGCCGCCGCCATGCGGAGTTTACCTGGGCTCCGGAACCCGTCCCGGTGGGCTGAGCGGGCAAATGACGGCTCGCCAGCATGGCGACGGCACAAGCGGGTTTCAGCCAGGATCAGGCGCTGCAAAACGGTCACGATGTTTCCCGCAAAGGTCAAACGACTGCCTGAACACGCTCTCCAACCTCGCGGCGCTCAAACGCCACCGCAACGCCATTCGCATCGAACAGCGTGACCGACGAGGACGCCACCTTGATACCGATGCGCGCACCGACCGGAAGAAGCGCGTCCTTCTTGTCCAGCTTCAGCGAGATCGCCTGGCCCACGCCGTCGAGATGCGCATGCAGAATCGATACGTCGCCCAGATGCTCGACCAGCTCGACACGGGCAGCCAGTCCTTCACCCGGCGCCCCGATACCGAGGTGTTCGGCACGCACTCCGAGTGTCAACGTGCCTGTGATCGAACGGTCCGGACAACCAGGCAACACGATGGATTCGCTGCTGCCCGTGAGCGTGACGACGGTTTGCGTTTCGCTTTGCGACACCAGCATGGCCGGCAGCATGTTCATCTGCGGCGAACCGATGAAGCCGCCGACGAAGCGGTTCGACGGCCGCTCGTACAGTTCGAGCGGCGCGCCGATCTGCTCGATATTTCCCTTGTTGAAGACGACGATTTTCTCGCCCAGCGTCATGGCTTCGACCTGATCGTGCGTGACGTAGATCATCGTCGTGCCAAGCTCGCGATGCAGCTTCGCGAGTTCGATTCGCATCTGCACGCGCAGCGCCGCGTCGAGATTCGATAACGGCTCGTCGAACAGGAACACGCGCGGCTTGCGCACGATCGCCCGTCCTATCGCGACGCGTTGCCGCTGGCCGCCCGAGAGCGCCTTGGGTTTGCGCTCCAGCAGGTGGTTGATCTGCAGAATCCCGGCGGCCCGCTCGACCGCTTCGCGCACTTCCTGCTTCGATTTGCCCGACAGCTTCAGCGAAAAGCCCATGTTTTCCGCGACTGTCATGTGGGGATAAAGCGCGTAGCTCTGGAACACCATCGAGATGCCACGGTCCGCGGGCTGCAGGTCGTTGACACGCACGCCGTCGATCAGAATGTCGCCTCCGCTCACCGATTCGAGCCCGGCGATCATGCGCAGCATGGTCGACTTGCCGCACCCGGATGGTCCGACGAAGACGGTGAACTGACCGTCCGGGATGTGAAGATCAATGCCTTGTATGACCTGCGGCCCTTCACCATACGTCTTCGCGACGTTGCGCAATACGAGTTCGCCCATTTGTAGCTTCTCCTGAATCCTGATGCCTGCCGTCCCGCGCGACGCTCCTCTCCGGCGCGTCGCGCGAGTCGCGGTGCCGATGACTTCGCTCTACCTAGCGTGGCGTTACCACGCCGGCATGCTGCGCGATCACGTCGCGATACCAGTGAGCGCTGTCCTTCGGCGTGCGCTGCTGGGTTGCATAGTCGACGTGCACCATGCCGAAGCGCTTGTCGTACCCCGACGCCCATTCGAAGTTGTCCATCAGGCTCCATGCGAAATAGCCGGCGATGTCGACGCCTTTTTGCGCCGCGGCCGACAATGCGGCCAGGTGCAGGTCGTAGAACCTGATGCGCTCGGTATCGCGCACCCGTCCGTTGTCCAGCACGTCCTTCGTTGCGCAGCCGTTCTCGGTGATGTAGATGGGCGGCAGCTTGTAGCGGGCGTTCAGTTGGGTCAGCAGGTCGGAGAGACCCTGCGGATAGATTTCCCAGTCCATGTCGGTGAAGCCGAGTACGCCCGGCGGCCGTTTTTCACCGGACGCGCTCGCGAAGATCCGCGTGTAGTAGTTGACGCCGAGAAAGTCCATCGGCGTGCCGATGATGTCGAAGTCACCGTCGAGCACCACCTCTTGCGGGCCGTTCTCGCCGTACCACTGCAGCGCCTCTGCCGGATACTCGCCCTTGAAGAGCGGGTCCATGTACCAGCGGACGAATTTGGCATATTCGAGCGATGCGGCTGCCTGATCCTCGGGTGAACCGGTCGCGCCATCCGCCGGCGACTGGTTCAGCACGATGCCAAGAGGCGCCTTGACGCCATCGGCGCGCAGTGCCTGCAACGCGAGGCCATGCGAAAGCAGCAAATGATGTGAGACGTGCGCCGCTTTCTTCAGGCTTTCGTTGCCGGGTGCGAAATAGCCGGTTGCATTGCCGAGCCACGCGGTACACCACGGTTCATTGTGCGTCGCGATCGACGCCACGCGGTCGCCGAGCACGCTGCCGATCTTGCGTGCATAGTCCGCGAAACGGTACGCCGTATCGCGGTTTTCCCAGCCGTTTTGCGTCTCCTGCAGCGCGAGCGGCAGGTCCCAGTGATACAGCGTCGCGAACGGCTGGATGCCGCGCTTGAGCAGGCCGTCGACGAGCCGTTCGTAGAACGCGATACCTTTCTCGTTGAACGCGCCGCGACCATCCGGTTGAACGCGCGGCCATGCAATCGAAAAGCGATAGGCCTGCACACCGAGTTCGGCCATCATGTCGAGGTCCTGCTCGACACGGTGATAGTGATCGCAGGCGACGTCCCCGTTCTCGCCCCTCACGATCTTGCCTGGCACGTTGCAGAACGCGTCCCAGATCGACGGGCCGCGGCCGTCTTCATGTGCTGCACCTTCGATCTGATAGGAACTGGTGGCGACGCCCCAGACGAAGTCTTCTTTAAATCGATATGTCGACATGAATGATGTTGCCTCGAATAATCATGCCCATGAGGGCCTGGAAAAAAGAAACGGAACAGAATCAGGCCTTGACTGCGCCGGTCGTCAGACCGTCGATCAGCCGGCGCGAGGTGAAGGCGAACAGCACGAGGAGCGGCAGCACCGCGACCGCCGAGCCCGCCATGACCGCCCCCCAGTCCGAATTGGTCGGGCTTTGCAGGATGCGCAGCGCGAGGGGCAGCGTGTACATCGATGGCGAGCGCAGCACGACGAGTGCCGACAGAAAGTTGTTCCACGCCTGGATAAAGCTGATGAGCCCGAGCGTGCCCAATGCCGGTCCCAGCAGCGGCAGCACCACGCTCCAGTAAATGCGGAATTCGCCACAACCGTCGATGCGCGCCGCCTCGATGAGATCGGACGGAATCGCCGACGCCACGTACTGACGCATCAGGAACACACCGAGCGCGGCGGCCGCACCCGGCACGTACAGCGCGCGCGGCTGATTGATCCACCCCAGCAGGTTCATCGTCATGAAGGTCGGAATCATGCCGAGGAACGGCGGCACCAGCATCGCCGTCAACGCGACCGCGAACAGCGCCTTCTTGAAGCGGAACTCGTACATCGCGAACGCATAACCCGCCATCGACGTGACCAGCAGCGTCAGCACGGTCTGGATCGTCGCCGTGTAGAAGCTCCAGCCGAGGTTGCGCCAGAACGGGATGTGCCGCATCAGCGATGCCATGTTGTCCAGGAACGCGGTGCCAAACCACAACGGGGGCGGCATCGAGAAGATTTCGGAGCTGGTGTGCGTCGCGAATACGAACATGAAATAAAACGGCGAGAACATCAGCAGCGCGCCCGCCAGCACGATCGCATAGCCGGTATAGCGGGCCTTGTTATTCGACAGTTTCATCCCTCTGCCTCCTCGTTGATGCCGCTGCGGG
>CALFSF010000402.1 GCA_937917025.1 uncultured Paraburkholderia sp. | reverse complement strand
CACGCGCAGCGGCGCGGCGGCGGGCGCCTGCGCGTCCGCGGAATCGGGCGCGGCGGCGGACGCCTGCACCGTTCGCAGCGGCAAGCGGACGCTCAACGTCGTGCCTTTGCCCGTGCCCTCGCTCGACGCGGTGATCGTTCCGCCATGCAGTTCGACCAGCGAGCGGCACAGCGTGAGTCCGATGCCGAGGCCACCTTGCAACGGCAACGGCCACTGCTGCTCCTGCACGAACAGATCGAAAACCGCTTCGAGCAGATCCGTGCCGATCCCGCAGCCTGAATCGCGGACCTCCACCAGCGCATGGCCGTCCACGGCCCGCGCGCCGATCGTGATCGTGCTCGCTTCCGGCGAAAATTTCGATGCGTTGTGCAGCAGGTTCTGCAATACCTGGACGAGACGTGTCGGGTCGGCGGTGACATGCACCGGTTCATCCGGCGCCACGATCTCGACCCGCTGGTTGCGCGACTCCGTAAAGGGCTTCGACACCTCGGCTGCACGCGCCATGATCTCGCCCAGTTCGACGTCCTCAAGCCGGATTTCGATCTTGCCCGACGTGATGCGGCCCACGTCGAGCAGATCGTCGACAAGGCGCGTGACGTGCGTCACCTGCCGGTCGATCACGTCGCGCGTATGCTCCATCGAAGGACTCAAGCCGGTTTCGAGCCGCATCACACCGACCGCGTTGCGCAGCGGTGCGAGCGGATTACGCAGCTCGTGCGCGAGGATCGCGAGAAAGCGCCGCGTGCGCTCGCCGGACAGTTCGAGTTCCTCGCGATGACGCCGCTCGGTCATGTCGCGGGTCACCTTGGCGAAGCCGCGCAGCGAGTTCGAGTCGTCGTAGACCGCCGTGATCATGACGTTGGCCCAGAACATCGTGCCGTCCTGCCGGACGCGCCAGCCTTCGTCCTCGATGTGCCCGGTCAGTCTCGCAAGAGCGAGTTCGCGCTCGGGCTTGCCGTTTGCAATGTCTTCCTCCGGATAGAACACGGAGAAGTGCTTGCCGATGATCTCGTCCGGTGTGTAACCCTTCAGGTTGCGCGCACCCGTATTCCAGCTGGCCACGCAGCCGTTCGGATCGAGCATGAAGATCGCATGGTCCTTGACGCTTTCGACGAGCAGCCTGAAGCGCTCCTCGCTCTGACGCATCGCCTCGATCTGGGTGCGGCGGTCGGTGAGATCGCGGGTGATCTTCGCAAAACCGCTCAGCCCGCCTTGCGCGTCGCGCAGTGCCGTAATGACGACGTTGGCCCAGAACTGCGTGCCGTCCTTGCGCACGCGCCAGCCTTCGTCCTCGAAACGGCCATGGAGCGCGGCCTGAACGAGCTCATAATCCGGCCAGCCACGGGCGACAGCTTCTTCCGTGTAAAAGCGCGAAAAATGTACGCCGATGATTTCGTCTGCACAGTAACCCTTGATGCGCTCGGCGCCGGTGTTCCAGGTGATGACATGGCCGGTCGGGTCGAGCAGGAAGATCGCGTAGTCCTCGATGCCTTGCACCAGCGCGCGGAAGCTCGCATCCTGGACACCCGGCCCGGGGGCTGGGGGCGTGCCGGATGGCTCGCCGGTTGCGAGGGAGCTGGAAGGGGGCGGCGTATCGGACGGAATCATGGCGCGTGGAGTATATGTTTATTGCCGCAGCAAAGGATACACCTCACGTAGCGGATACCGCCCTCGTTTGGGGTAATTCCGGGTAGGTCGTGAACACGATGCGAGCGCGAAGCCTGGGCGTGAGGGCGCCGCTAGTCCTCGTAAGCGGCCATGACGAGCCACATATCCCGTTCCCCGTCGCGGATTTCGGCGGCCAGCGCATAGGGCGCGTGCGGATCGCACATTTCGGCGAGCATGTTTTGCGCAAGCTCGCCGTTGGCGAACACGCGTTCCGACAGGCGACGCACTTCCTCCTTGCCCTCAAACATATTCTGCCCGGGACGAAACACCAGGGGCTCGCGCTTCCAGCGTTCAAAGCATTCGACAACGTTCCGGAAGTCGCCCCCGCAAACATTGGTCGCGTAGTGGACCGTCATGGTCGATTCCATAATCTGCTCCGCGTGCGGTGCATTACTCACTTGCGCCCGATGCGCCCAACGCCCCCGACGCACCCAATGCACCTGACGCGCCCATCGCGCCCGCAGCCGCGGGTATGCTGGCGGAATTGCTCATACCGGTGGTGCCGGTATCGCTGCTGCTGTTGTCGGCACGCTTGCAGCCGCTTGCGCCGGCTGCAAGCGCGAAAAGAGACGCCGCAATCAGAACATTTCTCAGGGTCGGTTTCATGTGATTCTCCTGAAATTCGTTTAAGAGCAACAGCACCCTGTGACCGGCCCGGCTGAATCGGCCGGCGGACCTTCGCTTTTCTGAAGGACCCGAAGCGCTGAAACACACACGAAATGCAGCAAGGGATGTGCCTTCCCGCACCGTTTTCAGGCCATGGACCGGGCACTTGCGGATATGGCCGGAAAGCAGCGCGGAACGTGCGCGTGGCGAGGGATGCTCGTGGCCGCCCAGACCCATCGCGACATACAGCGAGGTCGCGCATGAAAAAAATGCCTGGGGGAATTACAACCCGATCGCAAATATTTCCGGCGATGCGCGGCGCCGTGAAAACAATCAGGGGTTGGGCGGTAAAACGCCCGAGGCCGCCGTTTCAAGCACGCGAATGATGCGCTCGGGTGTGAGCGGCTTCGCGCAATGCGCGTCGAAGCCTGCGGCACGGGCCCGTGCCTTGTCTTCGGTCGATGCAAACGCGGTACAGGCGATCAGCAGCATATGCGCCGTCTGCGGATTGCCACGCAGCCTGCGTGCCAGTTCGAGACCGTCGAGCCCGGGCATCGCGATATCGAGCACCACCGCGAATGGTTGCCATTCGCCCGCGATCGTGCAGACGTCGAGCGGATCGTGAACCGCGCGACACTCGAAACCGTCGGCGTCGAGCAGCATCTGCAGGGCATCGGCGGCGTCGTGATAGTCGTCGACGACAAGCACGCGACGATGGTCGGCCATCGCTCGCGTGAACGATCGCCACAACACCACATCGTCTCCGTCGCTCTCGCCCGGATTGACCATCCTGTCCTCCCTCTGCGCCAGAAATGCACTGACGCTGCGTGCGCAAGATACGCACCCGGCCGCACTCCCTGCACTGATCTGTTCGACTTGCCGGATATTTTCAACGTCCACGGCTTCGAACCAGCGTAAGACGTCAAAAGAACGAACACAACCGGGGTGAACATTGACAGGCATCGGGAGAACCCCGGCACACATGCGGCGCCTGCGAATATGCCACCGGGCCTGAGCCCTGCCAGGCAAGTCAGCAAGGGACGATTCAAGCGCTTTACAGCACGCAGCGAAGCGTCACGGAAACCGCTTCAGGGAAAACCCTTCGTTGGGCCAGCGCGAGGCCGTTGCGGCACGACAGGCCGATGAAAATATCTTCGATGACATGCGTTCAACTCGTGGCCCATTGAGCGAGCGTATCGCCGAACCCGCCCTGCGCGCGGGCTTCGATACGAGCGCTTGTCACGACACGCGGCGCGGCGCTCCATGCAATACGGGCGCCCGTTGCAATGAGCCGGTCCACGAGCGCCACGTCTTCACTGCATTTGAGTGGTGGAAAACCGCCTGCGCGCAGATACGCGTCCGCTGAGACACCCAGGTTCGCGCCATGCACGTGACGATGACCGTCGGCATCCATGTAGTGACTGCGAAAATACTCGCGCACGCACGGCGGATGCGTGGACCAGTCGTCGACGCTGATCGATCCGCATACCGCGTCCGCGCCCAGCGATAACTGCGCGACGAGCCACGCGGACGAAACGCAACTGTCCGCGTCGGTGAACGACAGCCATCGCGCGCCCGCATCGAGCAGATGCGATGCGCCGCTCGCGCGTGCGATGCCGACATTGCGCGCGTTCACGGCAAGCGTATCGACACCGAAGCCGTGCGCAATGGCGCCTGAAAAATCCGTGCATCCGTCGAGCACGACCGCGACGCGCACCAGCTCGCCCGCGAGCCCCGGATGCATGGCCGCTTCCCTGACGGCCGAAAGACACGCGGCGAGCAGTGCCTCTTCGTTGTGCGCGGGAATGACAACGCCGATCATGCGATGCCCTCCTCTTGCGCGACCGATCGTCCGTGTGCCGTCCATACGTCGAGGATCAGATCGGGCTCTTCGTGACGGACGATACGCGGCATCGCGCACAGCGCATGCAGCGATGCGTGCACCGCTTCCGCCGTTTGCAGCGCTTCGTCATATCGATGCCGCCAGTGACAGGCGATCAACGTTCCGTCGGGCGACAACGTCGCGCGGATTTTTTGCGCGAGCGTTTCGAGTTCGGCGGCATCGAAGTAATACGCGATTTCGCTAAGGACGATCAGGTCGAACTCACGATCCGGCCATTCCCGCGGCACGCTGCGCTGTTCGACGTGTACGGTAGGGATGCCGGCGAGCCGTGTGCGCGCAAGCTGTACGGCGGATTCGTTGAGATCGACAGCGAACAGTGCGTCGCACCGCGTGGCGAGCAGCCCGCTCAGCTCGCCGTTCGAACAGCCAGGTTCGAACGCACAGCGGTAACGCTCACGCGGCAACGAGGCCATCGTGAGTTGCCGCTTGCGGCGCTCATACCAGCGCGTGCGCACGCTCCACGGGTCGTCGCTGTGGGTGTACAGCGCATCGAAGTAAGTCGCGGGCGAGGCCATGATGTGCGTCCGATGTTCCGCGCGGGAACGGTTCAAAGCAGCCACGCATGGCCGGGATCGTCGACGTATGTATTGCCGAGTGCCGCGAGATCGCGCTCCGCGTGACTCTGGCGCAGAAAGACAGGCAGGTCCGCCATCAGGCGGGCAAGGCGCGCATCGCGGCATAACGGACCCGCGCCGAGCGCGCGACCGGCATGCGTCATCACGGTGGAAGCCGCGCTCTCGACGGCGAGCCGCGCGCGCAACGCCACACGCATCGCGTTCGCTTCGGGATGGGCGTCGATGAAGGCTGCCGTTTCGCGCAGCACGGCACCGGCGCCCGCAAGCGCGACATCGACCGCGCCAAGATGCGCAAACGCGTGAGGATCGGATCGTCGGAGCACGGCTTCGCGCAGCACGTTTGCGATACCGCACGCCGCGCCGTACCAGCATGCAGCGATGCCTGCGCCGCCGTGCCAGAAACCCGCACGCACGACATAGTCGTGTGCGCTGCCCACCTGCGTCGCGTGCGCGCCTTCAAAGCGCACGTCGCCACTCGCGCTAGCCTGCATGCCCACTGCGCGCCAGTTTTCGCAGGACATCGAGATCGAAGGCTGCTGCAGATCCACTGCGGCAAGCAGCGGCGCATCATCGAGCCATACGGTCACGAGCGCGTGACTGACAGCCTGGGCGCCGGAGCACCACGCCTTCGTGCCATGCAGACGCAGCACGCCTTCGCTCACCGCGGTCGCCGCGACTTTCGCATCGGGTGGCTCCGCGGCCCACGTAGCCCAGCGGCTCCCGGGCGGCGCAACCGGGCCATGCAGCTCGGCGAGTACCGCGAGTGCGTCGGTGTGACCTTCGTAGAGTTTGACGAGTCCGAGATCGCGTGCCGCGACAGCGGCCAGTGCGCGCCAGCGCATCAGCGTCGCACCCTGGCCGGGTAGCGGCAAACGGTCGAACTCACGCTCGATCATCGTATTCAGCACATCGCCGATGCCGGCTGCGGAGCCCGCATCGAACCGGACATCGGCAAGGAAGCGTTCGAGCGAAGCGAGTTTGCCCGCGAGATCGCTTTCGAGTTCAGTGCGGCCAGAATGACGTGTGTCGTGCGCTACGGGCGTATCGGACATTTCGCTCTCCGGGCAACGGGCGGTTAGGACAACGCGCCTGCACGTCCGGACAGCGATGTCGCAGCGGCGCTAATACCGGAGAGGCAAACGGCGTGCCCGCCCGGATATGTCCCTGAGGCGATGCTGCGAGCGAAAGAGAAAAAGAAAGAAAACTAGACGAGCCCCTGGATCATGCCGCCGCTTCGATGCGACAGAAGGTAATTCAGCTTGTCCATCGACAGCGGTTTCGTCAGGTGGTAGTGAAAGCCCGCTGCGAGCGCGCGCGACTTGTCCGACTCCGATGCGTAGCCTGTCAACGCGACGATCACGATGCCGGACAGCTCGACATGCGAGCGGATCGTACGCGCCACTTCGTACCCGTCCATCCCCGGCATGCCGACATCGACCACCGCGACCTCCGGTAGCCATGAGCGCATCAGTTCGATGGCTTCCTCGCCGTTGTCGACCGCGACGACTTCGTGGCCCTGCACTTCCAGCAGCGTTTTCAGCGCTTCGAGCGCGTCGCGGTTGTCATCCACGAGCAGCAGGCGCGCGGGCGCCGGCATCGGCGTCGTATCGAATCGCGAAGGCTCCAGCGCGGAACGTCTGCGATCGAGGATCGGCAGACGCAGCGTAACGATCGTGCCTTTCCCGCGCGTACTGCTGATCGCGATCGTGCCGGCATGCAGTTCGACCATCCGCTTCGCCACCGCGAGCCCGATGCCGAGCCCACCCTCCGCACGCGCGCTGCTCGACGGCGACTGGGCAAAAAGATCGAACATGTGCGGCAACATCTCCGGACTGATGCCGATGCCATCGTCCATTACCGTGATCACCACGACGCCGTACTGATCCTGCGCCGCGCCGCCATCCGCGGAGGGCGCCTCGGGCAAAGGCTCGACCTTGAGTTCGATATGGCCACCCACCGGCGTGTATTTCGCCGCATTCGAAAGCAGATTGCCCAGTACCTGGCTCAGGCGTACATGGTCCGCGCGGACATACACGGGGTCGTCGATACCCCGCAGCGTCAGCAGGTGTTTGCGCGCCTCGACGTGATGATTCACGGCCGTCACCGCATCGAAGACGATTTCATTGAGCGACGTGTTGCTGTGCCGGATCGCCATCTTGCCATGCTTCAGGCGCGCCGCGTCAAGCAGGTCGTCGACGAGTGTGCGCAGGTGACGCATCTGCCGCTGCGCGACGGTCAGCACGGCCAGCGCTTCGGCGTTGCTCGCGCACAGATGTTTCGATGCGCCGATGGCGCTTTCGATCGGCGACATCGGATTGCGCAGTTCATGTCCGAGCATCGCGATGAATTCTTCGCGCCGCGTCTCGGCTTCCTCCAGCTGCGCACGCGTGGCCTGCGCTTCGGCGGCATCATCCGTGGCGACGCGCCGTGCGTTCAGATGCGTGAGCGCCGCGCCCGCGAGCGTCGCGATATCCGTGAGCAGGCGCGCGTCTTCCGGATCGAATGTGCTGCGGCCGGCATCATGAGAGGCCACCCAGATCACGCCATGCGGACCTTCAGCGGCCGAAATCGGCACGACCAGCATTTCGACGATTTCCGGCTGTACGTGTTGCAAACACGCGAAGAAACCCTGCGGACGTACAAATAGCTGCGGCGTACCCAGATCGAGTGTCATGCCGCACGGACATGCCTCGCACGGGATACGCGTGCCGGTAAGGCCATTACACAGACCCGCGACCGCGATCCATCGAAACGCGGCATCGCTCGCGGACGTGTCTTCCAGCAGACTGATGCCGGCGCTGCCGGCCCTGCACAACCCAAGCGCGGATTGCGCGAACGATGGCAGCAACGCCTTCGGCGAGCCGGTCAATGCGCGGACGAGCGCGATCAGGAGGTTGTTTTCGGCGAGATGGTCGGCGACTCGCGCAGGCCGTTGCAGGAACGCATCGGTGATCAGCACGCCAGCGCTGCGAGCCCGCTCGACGCGTCGATTTGCCGGGGAATTGGCCGGATTCATCAGGGTCCCAGATTGGGTGGCTAGAGAAGTTGCGAGAATTCAGCAAGCCCCATGCCGCACGGAAAACCTGACGTGCGGGCCGCCGCGTTTTTATCCGTACCCAGTGAAATCTATGGTTTCGTCTCTTTTTGCAGCGCTGATTCCCGGCGAAATCAGACGCGCAGCACGTGCCCGTCTGGTCCGATCTTGCGCGGAATATCCGTGTTCGGATCGAGCGGACGAACCTTCACGCGCGGTGCGGCGGGCGCCGCGCCGGCGTTGTTCGCGGCCGGATCGGTGACTTTCTTCGCGATGGTCGGCGACGGCTTTCTCGCCGCTGACTGATGGCCGGTCTTTTTCCGCGCGCCCGGTCGCGCGGGCGCGGTCTGCGCTTCCGGCGGATTCCACACTTCGACGTACCGCTCCCCTGCATACGCGCTCGACGCGATGCCCAACAACGCTACCGGCAAGATGAATGTGCGCAAGAAAGGTCTCCAGCGGGGGGCCGGTCGCGCCCTGATGAGGGCGCGACCGGCTATACGATCACAACACTGTACATTCATACAGGCATGCGCGCAAACGTTGCATAAAAATCTGACGGGCTGATGCAACAGCGGCCGGCGCGAAGCGCAAAACCGCCCGTGACGTAGAATCGCTGGACCGAAGTCACCCGACGAAGGAGGTAGCGCATGCCAAGCCCAACCGGATCGGTCGTGGCGCTCAGTTCAGCGGCCTCGACAGTGTTCTCCATCGGCATTGTGTTTCTGGGTTACTGGGGCGTCCATGAGGACTCGCGCTGGGCGGTCTCGCACTTCTTCGTGGTCGGCTTCGCGCTGGCGGGTTTCGCGTGCCTTGGCCTCGTTCCGTGGATGGCGACGAGCCCGGTGGAACCCGATACCAGCGACGCGAAAATACGCGTCGCGCGCAAGATGTTCGTCGCGGGCATGGCGGCCGTCTGGTTCGCGATCGCGCTGTCGATCATCATGTGAAGCACGCGTTTAGCCGCCGTTAGCCGCCGCGCGCTCGATTACTTCCTGGATTTCGTTGACCGACACGGGCTTCACGAAGTGATGATCGAAACCGGCCTCGCGTGAAAGCTGACGATCGCGCGCCTGGCCGTAACCCGTCAACGCGATCAGCAGCGCGCGCGCCGTGCGGGGCTTGCCGCGTATCGTGCGGGCGAGTTCGAAGCCGTCCATGCCGGGCAATCCGATATCGAGAATGATCACCTGCGGGTCGAACGCATCGGCGAGTTCGAGCGCGGTCCATGGATCGTTTGCGGTCCGCACGTCGTGTCCAAGCGTTTCGAGCAACAGCGACAACGCCTCCGCGGCATCGACGCTGTCGTCGACCAGCAGCAGGCGGCGTGCATGCGGCGCCGCATCGATGCCGGCCGGCGCGAAAGCCTCGGGCACCAGAGCGGCGGGCAGCAGCGGCAACATCACGACGAATTCGCTGCCTTTGCCAAGCCCCGCCGAAAACGCTTCGATGGTGCCGCCATGCAGATCGACCAGCGTTCGCGCGAGCGGCAGACCGATACCGAGCCCGCCTTCGGAGCGCTCAAGCGAGCTTTCGGATTGCACGAACAGCTCGAATGCACGCGAGAGCATGTCCGGCACGATGCCGATGCCATTGTCCCTGACGACGATCTTCACGTCCCCGCCCACATGCGTCGCCGTGACGGAAAGCTCGCCGTGTTCCGGCGTGTACTTGCACGCATTCGACAGCAGGTTGGCGATCACCTGCGAGATCCGCACGGCGTCGCCGGATACGTAAAGCGGCTCATCCGGCAGATGGATCGAAATGCCGTGCTGCTTCTTCGCGATCGCGGGTTGCACCGTTTCGAGCGCCGCCGCCACGGCCGCGGTCATTTCGACGGGCTCGCGCTTGAGCGTGATCTTGCCCTGCGTGATACGCGATACGTCGAGCAGATCGTCGACCAGCCGGCTCAGATGATTCACCTGACGCGAGATGATGGCGCGCGCGCTGTCGAGGGTCTTCTCCGTATGCGCATGGTCGGCCTGCATGAGTTCGATCGCGTTGCGGATCGGCGCGAGCGGATTGCGCAGTTCGTGCGCCAGCATCGCGAGGAACTGGTCCTTGCGCTGATCGGCGTCGCGCAACAGCAGTTCGCTGTGCTTGCGCTCCGAAATGTCGCTGGCGATGCCCGCAAAACGATAGATACGGCCGTGCGCGTCGCGCACCGGAAAACCCCGTTCTCTCACCCAGCACACCGCGCCGTCGGGACGCACGATGCGGTACTCCTCCTCGAACGTGCCTTCGGCAAGCAGCGCGCGATATGCCGCCGCGATGCGCACTTCGTCGCCGGGATGCACGCCGTCGGACCAGTGCTTCGCGCCCGCTTTCGGCATCACCGCGTCGCGCCCCCACAGACGGTGATACGACGGGCTCACATAAAGCAGTTCGTCGGTCATCGGGTCGAGCATCCAGAAGACGTCTTCGATGTTTTCCGCCATCTGGCGAAAGCGCTCCTCGCTTTCGCGCAGCGCGTTTTCCGCGTGCCTCACGCGCAGCAGCGCGCGCACGTTCGCGATCAGTTCGGGTGGCTCGATCGGCTCCGTCAGATAGCTGTCGGCGCCGCCGTCGAGCGCGCGCACCTTGTCCACGCTATGCACGGCCGCGGCCGAAGTCTGCAGCACGAGCGTGGACGCGGTTTCCGGGTCGGTCTTGATGCGCCGGCACACTTCGAGCCCGTTGATGTCCGGCAGTTTCACATC
>CALFSF010000401.1 GCA_937917025.1 uncultured Paraburkholderia sp. | reverse complement strand
GCCGAAGGTTTGAGCATGAACGTCTTCACGCCCGTCTCGTCGGCCGACACACATGCCATCGAAGCACTCCTCTCGCTGCCATACTGAGGGTTGCGGGCCAACTTGGTGTGTATCGGGTCACACTGCACCGTCGGCGTGGCCACGCAGATATGGCGCTTCAGGCCTGCGCGGCCGCAGCCGCCGCAAAGGCGCGGAAGTTTGCTGGTGTGGCGAACGCAAGATACTGCTTCTGCATTTCGTCGGTCAGCACTTCGATCATGGTTGTCTCTTCGATCCACAGTTCGATGACGTCGAAGAAGTCGTGACCGCGTGTACACCTCACCGCGCGCCAGCCTTCACGTTCTCCGATCGCAAGCACCTCGTCGGGCGTCCTCGTGCTCGCGATGGCGATATGAAACGCGCTGTATTGCGCCAATGCACTCGTACCTGGAACGCAGGATTCCTGCGCATTGCCGGGACAAAGGACGCGGTCAGCGGGATAGGTCTCGATGATCGAACCGCGATCGTCGCCTGCGATCGCCATCCACGAATCGGGGAACGAGGGGAACGGTGCATGAAATCCGCCCCACAATTCGGCGATGACGCGCGCGACGTTTTCGGGGTGACGGGCAGGGATGGAAGCGTGAAAGAGCATGAGAGACCTCAACCGAAGATTTACATGGGAAAGTGGGTTCCTGAACTACGTCTTGCGGGCAGGCTTTGAGCCGGTCTTTTTCTGTTTCTGTTGTCGCACACGGCGACGGGCGTCGTCGAGCAGTGCGCCGATTGCCTGGGTGGCCGCGGTTGCAGCCTCGCGGCCGTCCATATCCCAGTAGTCCTTGAACGCGGCCCATGCGCTCGCGGAGTACAGCAATTGAACCGCTGCGCAGAGCCGCTGGCGTTCGGCCTTCGGCATCGGTCCGACTTCGCGGTCGATCAATTCCTGAAATGCCTTCTGGCGAGACGCGTTGGTCTTGAGGCGCGCCTCCTTGCCCACCTGCGACGCGAGCATCCCGCGAATCAGCGACTCGCGCCTGTCGAAGCTCACGAAATCGGGTCCAAGCCGCGCGGACAATTCCTCATACGTGCGTGGGAACTGATCCCGGTTGATGGCTTTGGGCGCCCATTCCCAGAACGCTTCGAGAAGCGCCTCCCGGGTCGGGAAGTAGCGAAACGCCGTGCTTTCGCCGACGCCTGCTTCCCGTGCGATCTGGGCGAAGCTCAGGTTGGCGAGGCCATCGTTTTCGAGGCAAAGCGCGACGGCGCCGAGAATGCTTTCACGGGTCCGGGCCTTGTGCCGGTCGCGCAGCCCCGGCGTTTGTATTTCATCGACGATCGAGTTCATGACGGCAATCCTGTCATCTGGATGTAATGCCGTCAAGTGGGGGTGTTACCACCAGTTTTTGTCAGATGATTCGATGGGGTGAGAGATGGACCGCCCGGGCTCACCCGATCCAGTCATTCCACGTTGAAATGAATCCGCACATCCTGATGGCTCTCGATCGGATGCCCGTTGTCCATCGCGGGAAAGAAGCGCCACCTGTGCAGTGATTCCAGCAGGACCTGGTTCAGGCGTGGGGACCGGGTTGGAGTCAGCAAATGAACATCGTATGTACCGTCCACGTGAATCGCAAACCGCGCGACGGCCACGGCGCGCCAGGCCACTTCGCGCAGGTCGTCAGGCACGGCCGGTAGCGGTTGCGACATCAGCCGTGCCTGCGTGACGCCAGATCCTGTCGTTGTCGTCGAAGCACTGGCGGCGGCGCTATCGGCGGATTTCTCCGACGGCGGCGGGCCTTCCTGACTGTGCGCCGTCGCGTCCGGTAGCGCCTGCATCACGGGATGCGTCGACGCAGGCGGTTCTGCGTGCGACTGTCGCTGTGGTGGCGCGTGACGTGAAGGCGGCGGTTTGCGCGTCGGGGCGGACGCTTCAGGATGCACAGGTTCTGCCGATGGAGGCAGTTCCACGATGCGCATGTCGAGCGCTTCGGGCACATGCGGCGATGGAGCGTCCGGCGCCAGCCACGACGACATGCGCGCAAGCGCGAACAGCCACAGCAAGACACCGGGAACGAGCGCGATGCCAAAGCGCAACCATGGCCGGTCCAACCGGCCGCGCGGTCCGGATGCGGGCGGTACACCTCTATTCACTGTGTACAGCGACCAGGAAATGCGCTGCGCCTGCTTTTCGCGCCTGCAGCATGGCCTGTACAACGACACCGTGTGACGCGCCATCGTCGGCTGCGACAACCAGATTGCCGTCACGCGGCAAGCGCTTCGCAACCACGGAGACGATCTGGTCGAGACGCACCGCCTGCTGGTTGATAAAGATCTGGTTCGCGCGGTTCACCGTGAGCGTCAACGGCGTATCTTCCGACAGGCGCTGCGCGCTTCCTTGCGGCAGATTCACGCGCACGGTATCGAGACGCTGCATCGCAAGCGACGTCAGCATGAACGTTGCCAGCAGGAAGAACATCACGTCGATCATCGGAATGATCTCGATGCGGCCACGCCTCGACGAACGGCGGCGACGCAGTTTCATGACGGCATACCTGGCTGTTCGCGGGCCAGTCGCAACGCGCCGAGATTTTCGTTCGCGAACGATTCGAGTTCATCCATCAGGTGGTCGACGCGCCGCGAAAAGTAGTTGAATGCAAACAGCGCGACAAGCGCGATCACGAGCCCGATCGCCGTTGCAACCAGCGCCTGCGCGACACCGCCCGATACGCGTGCCGGATTGACCGGCCCGTCGCCGCCGATCAGCCTGAACGAATGCATCATCCCGACGATCGTGCCAAGCAGACCGACTAGCGGCGCAGCGGTCACGATCGTTTCGAGCAGCCACAGGCCACGGCTCATGTCCCGTTCGATCCGCGCGGCCTGCGACTCGGCTCTCGATTCGATACGCCACAGCGGGACGCCGTTGTCTTCGAACACCCGGCTTAGCCGGCTCAACGCATGGTGCCGCGGCAGCGAGGCCGCGACATGGGCAGCATGTTGCGTCGAGGGATTCAGCGCACCCGCGGGCATACGCGCGAACCGCCATAGCGTGTACATCCGGTCGAGCACGATGGCAAGCGCGACCACCGCAAGCGCGCTTAGCGGCCAGATCACCCAGCCGCCGATGCGGAGCGCGTCAGCGAGATTGGTCCAGTCGTTCATGATGTTTCCCTTCGTTATGCCTCAGGCGTCAGAAATGCTTCGTGATGCCTGCGTACACCGCGCGTTGCGGCCCATATTGCGGCGCGCCGACGCCGATGCCCGAGCCGTCGCGCAGCTGGTACACGCGGCCAAACGCGTTGATCAACGCGAGGCGTGCGTCGAATCTGCCGATGAGCGGTTCATTGAAGCGCTGGATCACACCCAGACTGATCTGCGCGTACAGCGGCAGTTTGTCGGTGTTCGCAAAGCCGCTGCGCAAACCGCTGCCGACGATGCCGTCCGCGGTCAACGTGGTCCTGCCAAGCGTGTATGCGCCGCCGAACGATGCGCTCACGCGCTGGTCGTGGTCGAGATAGACCCAGTTGTTTGCAATGTAAGCGAGCTCGTCGGCGCCGAAGTTGAACTGGGCCGATTCGATGTTCTTGCCCTGGGCGCGACTGTATGCAACGTTCAGGTAAGCGGAGAGGTTGTCCTGTTTGTAGCTCGTCGTGAACTCCAGTCCGTAGACACGACCGGACTGATAGTTAAACGGCGTGAAGATCAGCGCGGAACCGAACTGGCCTTCGTCGAGCAGATCGGCGGATTTCTTGTAATACGCGTCGAGTCCAATCGTTAGCGCGGGCGTCAGGCGCTGCGTCACCCCGATATCGAAGTAGTGGCTGCGCTCAGGCTTGACAGGGTCGTTCTGCGACGTGGGACTCTGGTTCGTCGTGCCGTTAAAGCGGCTGATCGTCGAGTCCGACACCAGCTCAAAGGCGGGCGGCGTGAAATAGCGCGCATAGCCGGCGTGCAGGGTGGTGGCGTTCGTCGGCTGATACACGAGGCCCACGCGCGGGCTCAACTGGCTCGCCTGCACGTATTCGTCCATCCGGTCGTAGCGCAGACCGTAGTTCAGCGTCAGTTTGCTGGTCAGCTTCCATTCGTCCTGAACGTATGCGCTGTACAGATAGCCGGTCTTGCTGCTCGAATCGCGAATCGTGAACGGCTGGTCGGAGAGCGCGTTGCCGTCGGCATCGGCGGGAAATACCGCGACGTTGTCGTCGAACACCGCGTGCTCCTGCTGGAACATGATGCCGGCGCGCAACGTATGTTTGTCGTTCACGCGCCAGGTCGTGTCGGCCTGCACGCCGTTTGCCTGGTTGCTGTGGAAATCCTGGGAAGCCACGCCGTTGAACAACAGGTCGCCGACCGGGTCTGGATTGAACTGCGTGCGCGTGTAGCGCGTGAAGAGGGCGACCTGATAGTCGAGTGCGCCACCGTTCGTGCCTTGCAACGCGAGCACCGCGAAGTTGTTCAGCTCCGATTGCGTTTCGTTCAGGTTCGCCGAGTCGAACGTCGAATTGCCGTTCAGCGTGAAATTCGTGGGCAGGCCCGGCGTGTTGGGAATCTCGAACTGGTTGCTGGCGGTGCCGAACATCACGCTCACACGCGTCAACGGATTGATCAGATACGACATGTACCCAAAGCCATTGCCCTGGCGCGTATGGTCATGCAGTGGCGAGCCGTCGGACGTCGGCGCTTCGATGCCGAGATTGTTCACCCCCAGCGTGCCGGTGAAGTAGTAGCTGAACGGGCCCTGTGAGCCGAACACATCGGCGCTTGTCTGCAGCGTCTGGTGACTGCCACCGTAGACATCGATCGAGCCGCCGTTGCCCGTATCGCCCGATTTCGTCCGTATGTCGACGATGCCCGCCGTGCGGTACCCATACTGCGCCGGCAATGCGCCGGTGAGCAGATTCACCTGATCGATGATGCGTGTATCGAGCGACTGCCCAAAGCCGCTGATCGGCTCCGGAATGACGACACCGTTGATGCGGTACTGAAGATCCGCGTGGTCGCCGCGCACGTGAAGCTGGCCGTAGGAGTCGTTCGCCACGCCGGGCGCCTGCAGCAGCACCTGATTGAGCGGCGTATTGTCGCCTTGAGGCAGCGCATCGATATCGGCCTGCGTGATGCGGTAAACGCTGCTGCCCGTTTCGGGCGACAGACCGTTACGTGCGCGATCGAGGCGCTGCGCGTTCACCGTGACATCGAGCGGCGCGTTGCTGTCGAGCACGATATCCAGCGGTGGCGATGCCTGGCCGGGTTCCACGGTAGCGATGCGCGTGGTTGAACCGCCGCCCTTCGTGCTCACGACGGCGGCCCAGGTTCCAGCTTCGAGGCCTTCCACGGTGAAGTGGCCGTCGCGACCGGTCCGGGTTTGCCGGACGGTAGCGCCGGTGCTGTCCTGAATCGAGACCTCGGCGTTTTCGACTGCATGGCCCTGCGTATCGGTGATGGTGCCGCTCATCGCGGCGTTTCCCGCGGCGGCAAATGCGTGTGCGGACAGCGTCTGGGCAAACAGCAAAAGAACGCCGTGTGAGACGAGTGTGCGGTGGCTCATGCTTTTTATCTTTCTGGAGGCGAACGGAAAAGGGACCTTGTCCTGCGAGGCCCCGCCAGGTATCCGGCGTCGTCGAATCAGCTTCGACAACGTCGAGTCTGCGAGATGTTATAACATAACAACAAATTCGCGCTACCCTGATTTTTCAGGCGACGTTTGCGGGGTGGGGTTACGCGTCGTCCGACGGCGTGCTGGCGGCGATCGCCGATGCGAAGGGTCGGGCTGCGGGGGAATTTGAAAGGCGCGTCGCGATCCGGAACGGCGGCGACGTCGGAGAAATCATCGGGTTTGGCGGTGCGCAGACGGTTACAGTGCGAGAAGCAGAAGCCCGCACGTTGCGACTCGCGCGGCTTCCTGCGCGGCACGGTCAGGCAAGATCAGACGATCGACAGCCCGATTTCGACTACGCGACGGCGTCGCGTCCGCTGGCGATGCGTTCGAAGGACGTGTCACGCTTACCTACACGTTCTGCCTCGCGATGGGCAGATTGCCATTGAGTTTCGTGGCCGCCTCCGTGCGGCTCAGGCATGAAAGTCACGGAAGGGGCTACGCGGGAGCAAACACCACTGCACCGATGTTGCCGATGTGCGTGAAGCTTCGAATAAACCGGTACGTCTGGTTGCCTATTGCTATCCGGTTTACCCCTGCCTGGGTGCGTTCGAGTATCTCGTCGGCTACCGCGGCCGCGATGGTCCCATGATCGGTCAGGCTTGCATCTTCGCTCGCCGGATCACCGACATAAACCGAACAGACGTCCGTGCCGTGGCGCATCATGACGACGCGCTCGCCCTTGTCGAGCGAGAGTTCGAGAAATTCGACGAGCGTCAGCAACGACTCCGGTGTGCTGTCGTGCGAACCGCTCGCATAATCAGAAGAGGTAGTCATCCGATAGCCCCCGTCAAAGACACGTGCGCTGAAGTGGAAGGCCGCTCAGGGGCGACCACGATTCCACTATAAGCGCTGGCGCGTGAATCCAGGGCACATCCGGAAAGAGTATTTGCGCGTTTTCCAAAGCGGGCGGTAGATCTACCTGAGCGCAACGGCAGCAGTTGTTCCTCAAGGCCGATCAGGCGACGAGAATCGCTGGTCATGCTTGACGAATCTTGACATCATAAAAGGATCAATCCGTATCGATCGCTCAATACAAGCCGCTAAAATCGTGGTGAATTTGACGAGACGTTTCGATGGAGCGACCGGGTAGCGATGGATCGAAAAGCGCCAGACGCTTTCGCGTTTGCTGCCGGTGCCGGTGCCTGTGACGTTCATGCCAATGCCCGCGACGACGCGCCGCGCAAGACAGCAGCACGGAACAGACGTGCACGGCAAGCGGCGCCTTTTTGCGCTGTCGCACATTGCTAAAGGCCTTGTTGGCACGCCGACAACTCATGAAGTGCGGCAGGGATCTGCCGCGAGTCGTCCGTTTTTCCCTGACCGTGAACCATGAATTCATTCCTTGTCATCCGCTCGATCCATATCACCTGTGCAGCCCTCAGCCTGGGTGGCTTCGTCACACGAGGCATACTGCGGGCCTTCAACTCACGTCTGCTGCAAACGCGCTTCGTGCGGGTGATTCCGCACGTCGTCGATACATTATTGCTGGTGAGCGCGGTGCGGCTTGCAATGCTGATCGGCTTCGCGGCAAATGCGAGCTGGCTGCTCACGAAAATCGGCGCGCTGCTTGTCTATGTGGTACTCGGGAGCATCGCGCTAAAGCACGGCAGCAACCGGGTGATCTGCGTCGCGAGCTGGCTGGGCGCGATTGTTGTTTTCGCTTTCATTGTTTCCGTGGCCCGCACCCATCTTCCGCCTGGATTCTTCGCCGGGATATGAACAGGTCCGCCCGCAGGCGGTCCACAGGCAAGGCCTTGATGGAAAGCCATCAAATATCGTCGTGATTGGCGCTTGTCGATCAAGTAGTGTTTATTCCAGCCGGCGGTATTCAACGCCGGTTCATAAACGCGGCGGCCCTGCGCAGCCAGCAGACAGACCGCAACTTCTTGCATGGGACCGGAGTAAATGCTTTGCATGGGACCGTAGGACGCTAAAGCGTCAATTCCGGTCGACAAAGCGCTAACTCCGGTCGACAGGAGCCAAGCATGTCATCGACGCCCCCGCCCGGCGACCCGAAACCCGGCCTCATGGACGAAACGTTCGACGATCGCATCAGTTCACAGTGGTATCAGCCGCGCATTCCGCGCGCGGTCCTCAAGGAACTGATGAAGCGTAGCGACGCGCCGGGTTTGCGCAATTTCGGGCTATGGCTCGTGCTGCTGATCGCATCGGGTGTCGTCGCGGGGTTCAGCTGGGGCAGCTGGTGGGCCGTGCCGGCGTTCTTCGTGTACGGCACGATCTACTCGTCGAGCGATGCGCGCTGGCATGAACTCGCGCACGGCACGCCGTTCAGGACACGCTGGCTCAACGACGCGTTCTACCACCTGTCATCGTTCATGACGATCCGCGAGGCGTACTGGTGGCGCTGGAGCCACGCGCGGCATCATACGCATACTTACTTCGCCGGCCGCGATCCGGAGATCCAGGTGGCGCGTCCGACGAAGGTGCTGCCGATTCTCCTCGATTTCCTTGCACTCGTCGGCGGCACTGCCGAGATTCGCAAGACCATCCGCCACGCGTTCGGCCGCATCGACGCCGCGACCGAAGCGTTCCTGCCCGCCAGCGAGAAGCCGAAGATGATCTGGTCGTCGCGGATCTATCTCGCGGTGATCGTCGCGACAATCGTGCTCGCTGGCGTGTTCCGCAGCTTCCTGCCCTTGATGTTCGTCTGGACGCCGCGTTTCTACGGCGGCTGGCTGCACCAGTTGCTAGGCCTCACGCAGCACGCCGGACTCGGCGTCAACGTGAAGGATCACCGGCTCAATACGCGCACCGTTTACATCAATCCGGTGTTTCGTTTCCTGTACCTGAACATGAACTACCACCTTGAGCATCATCTGCTGCCGATGGTGCCGTTTCATGCGCTGCCGCGTCTGCACGATGCCATCAAGGACCAGTTGCCGCCTGCGTATCCGGGCCTTTACGCGACCTATCGCGAGATGGTGCCGGCATTGTGGAGGCAACGGCGCGATCCGACCCACGTGATCGCGCGCACGCTGCCCGAGCCGTCTTCGGCCGGGCAGCCGAATTTCACGGCGCAGCCGGGTACCTGAAAGAGACTGCTTCGGCTTTCGCATTACCGTAGACCTATCACTTCTTGCATCCTTGGGAGGCATCTTGGCAGTCGATATCGACAACACGAAGTGGGTCGTCGCCTGTACCACCGACGACATCGACGAAGAAGACGTGCGGCGTTTCGACCATGAGGGCGCGAGCTATGCGGTGTACCGGCTGGCGGATGGCTTTCACGCATCGGACGGCTGGTGTACGCACGAACAGGCGCATCTCGCGGAAGGCTTCGTCGTGAACGGCGAAATCGAATGTCCGCTCCATCAAGGCCGTTTCGACATCGTCAGCGGCAAACCGATGAGTCCGCCCGTCTGCGTGAAACTGAAGACATGGCCGGTGCGCGTCGAAGGCCGCAACGTGCTGATCGGCGTGCCTGTCACCCTCGCAAAGGATGCCGCATGAAAACCGCTGACCATGCCGCGATGGTGATCGTGGGCGCGGGGCAGTGCGGGGCGCGTACGGCTCACGCATTGCGCGACAACGGCTGGGACGGCGAGATCACACTTCTCGGTAACGAGGGACGCGCGCCGTATGACCGGCCGCCGCTCTCCAAGGCCGTGCTGCTCGGGCAGAAGACCGTCGAACAGTGTGCGCTTTTCGATGACGCGTTCTATCGGAACAACCGCATCGATCTGCGCGTCGATGCGCCGGTAAGCGGGATCGATCGCGCGGCGCGCAAGGTGGTGCTCGGCGACGGCCGCACGGTGTCATACCGCCGGCTGCTGATCGCGACGGGTGCCGAGCCGCGCCGGCTCTGTGTGCCAGGGGCTGCACTTGCCGGGGTGCATCTGCTGCGCGCCGTGCCCGACGCGTTGTCGATTGTCGGCGAACTGTCGCCAGGGCGGCGCATCGCGGTGGTTGGCGCTGGCTTTATCGGACTCGAAGTCGCGGCGACCGCGATCGCGCGCGGCTGCGAAGTGGTCGTCATCGAAGCGGCGGCTCGTGCGTTGATGCGAGCCGTGCCGGAAATCGTCGCTGGCTATCTGGTCGAGCGGCATCGCCAGATGGGGGTGGATGTTCGCTTCGCGACACAGGTAGAGCGCATTCTTGGCGATACGCGGGTGACGGGCCTCAAGCTCTCCGACGGCACCACGCTGGAATGCGATGCGGTTGTTGTCGGTGTCGGTGTAACGCCACGCACCGCGCTCGCGGAAGCGGCCGGCATCGATGTCGCGGACGGCATCGCGGTCGACGATACGCTGCGCACCAACGATCCCTGGATTTTCGCCGCCGGCGATGTGTGCTCGTTCCCGCACCGGCTGTTCCGCCGTCGCATCCGGCTCGAGTGCTGGAAGAATGCGGAAGATCACGCGCGGATCGTGGCGCGCAACATGCTCGATTACGGCGAGACCTATTCGGCGGTCCCCTGGTTCTGGTCGAACCAGTACGACATGACGATCCAGATCGCCGGCATGCCCGCATTCGGCACGACGAGTGTGGTGCGTGATACCGGACCGGCTTCGCGGGTATTCTTCGCGCTCGATCGCGAAGGCGTGCTGGTCGGCACAAGCGGTGTCGGCCAGGTGAGCGAGGTCGCCCGCGACGTGCGCGTCGCCCAGGAACTGATCGGCCGCCGCGCACGCATCGAGCCTGCGGTGTTGGCGGACCGCTCGGCGAAACTGAAATCGCTGCTGACGGCGGATGTGCTCTGAGCTGACGTTTGTTGGTCTTCCGTTAGACGTCCGCTATGCTGTAAGCCGCATATCGTTTTATGTTGTGAGTCGCATTCGTCCAGGCTGGACGCCATCGAAGCGGCGTTCAACAAGCTCGGCAAGCGA
>CALFSF010000400.1 GCA_937917025.1 uncultured Paraburkholderia sp. | reverse complement strand
AGTGATGCCAAACATTGAAACGTCGAGCGCGTGGGGAATGCACAAACGATTCTAACGCGCCGGGAGAAGGCGGCGCGATCTGGCCGAACGGCATATGGTGCGGCGATGTCCGTGGCCTTACGATCCTGCCTGAACGACACGGAAATCAGGGCGCCGCGGCGCGAAAGGCGTCGCGATTACCGCGCTTCGGGCAGCTTGAAACGCTGCCCGGCGGCGACCGTCGAGCCAGCAAGAAACTCGCGCGCAGGCAGGCGCTTGCCGCCCGGCTTCTGCAATTGCGTGAGGCGCAGCGCGCCCGCGCCGCTAGCGACAACCACGCCCTCCGGCGAGACCTCGACGATCGTGCCTGGCGCTGCTTCACGCGCTGAGCCAGCGGCGTCGAGTGCTTCCGCGGCCCAGATTTTCAGCGCGGTGCCGTCTTCGAGCGTCGCCACGCCGCCCGGGAACGGGTCGAACGCGCGAACCTGGCGCGCAAGCTCGATGGCGGGACGCCGCCAGTCAAGCGCCGCTTCGTGCTTCGCGATCTTTTCCGCGTAGGTCGCGCCGTCGGCGGGTTGCGGGGTAGACGTCAACTTGCCCGAACGCTCGAGTTCCACGAGCGCATCGACGATCAAGGTGGCACCGGCCTGCGCGAGCCGGTCGTGCAGCGTCGCGGTGGTGTCGTCGGGATAGATGGGCGTGCTGACTTCGGAAATCATCGCGCCCGTATCGAGGCCCACGTCCATCTGCATCAGCGTGATGCCGGTTTCGGCGTCGCCGGCTTCGATTGCGCGGTGGATCGGCGCCGCGCCGCGCCAGCGCGGCAACAGCGATGCGTGAATGTTGATGCAGCCGTGCGGCGGGATATCGAGCACCTCCTGCCGCAGCAGCAGTCCGTACGCGGCCACGACCATGACGTCGTGCGGGGTTGCTCGCAACTGGTCGATGGCGGCGCTGGCTTCGACCGGATATTTGCCGTTCCGGCGTAACGATGGCGGCTGCGCGACATCGAGGCCATGCTCCAGCGCGAACCGCTTCACCGGGCTCGCCTGCAGTTTCATGCCGCGGCCGGCAGGGCGATCAGGTTGCGTCAGAACAAGCGGCACCGGAAATCCCGCCGCGTGAATCGCGACAAGTGCCTCGGCGGCGAATTCCGGCGTTCCGGCAAAAATGACGCGTAGCGAATGATTCATGTACAGGGGCGTTAGCAGAACAGGAACACGCTACATCGCATGCGCGAGCTTTTTCATCTTGCTCTTGATGCGCGTCTGCTTGAGCGACGACAGGTATTCGACGAATACGCGGCCCATCAGGTGATCCATTTCGTGCTGGATACACACGGCGAGCAGGCCTTCGCAGTCGAGTTCGAACGTCTCGCCCTTCTCGTTCAGCGCACGCACGCGCACCTTCTCGGCACGCTCGACGTCGTCGTAGATTCCGGGCACCGACAGGCAGCCTTCTTCGGAAAGCTTCTTCTCGTCGCTCGACCAGAGGATTTCAGGGTTGATGAATGCCTGCAGCTCGTCGTGCGTTTCGGACACGTCGATCACGATCACGCGTTCGTGCACGTCGACCTGCGTTGCCGCAAGGCCGACGCCTGGCGCCGCGTACATCGTCTCGGCCATATCGGAGACCAGCCGGCGGATGCGGTCGTTGACCGCTTCGACGGGCTTCGCGATCTTGTGCAGACGCTTGTCGGGGTAGTTGAGGATGTTCAGTAAAGCCATGGTTCTGATGAGAGTGAGTGAGCGCTACGCGTCGCGGCCGCTTCCAGTCTGATACCGGACCGGGCCTCAGGCATGGCCATCTGGCCAGCTTGTGAGCCCATCGGGTTATGCGGAGGATGTGTGGTCGAACCAGTTCGATTCAACACAGGGCTGGACGCACGACAGAAAGGCACGCGCGGGCAGGCGCGGCGCTGCTTTTATTCCGGATGATGAAAATTTTAGCATGGCGACTGCCCGGCCGCTGCCCGTAAAGGATTGACACGCAATGCGCACCCTGCCGATGACCGATGCCGAACTCGCCGCGTGGCTGCGGCTTTCGCTGGCACGCGGGCTCAAACCCGCCGTCCTGCGCACGCTTCTCGATGCTTTCGGGCTTCCGGAGGCGCTGCTTGGTCAACCGTTCGCTGCAATCGCGGCGGCAAGCAGCGAAGCGTCCGCGCGCGCGGTGCTCGCGCCGCCCGCGCCGGGTTTCGACGAACAGCTCGCCGCAGTCCTCGCATGGCGCGAGGGGCCCGGCAACCAGGTGCTGACGTTGGGCGATCCGGCCTATCCGCCGACGCTTCTGACCATGCCCGATCCGCCGACGCTGCTATATATAAAGGGGAAACTCGAACTGCTCCACGCTCGAAGCATCGCCGTGGTCGGCAGCCGCAGCGCAACGCCGCAGGGCGTCGAAGATGCTGGCAGGTTTGCGCGGGCGCTGTCGGACGCGGGCCTCGCCGTCGTATCCGGGCTCGCGCTGGGGATCGATGCGGCCGCGCATCGCGGCGCGCTCGCCGGGCCCGGCAGCACCGTCGCGGTCATTGGAACCGGCGCGGATATGGTGTACCCGTCGGCGAATCATCAGCTTGCGCACCAGATCGCGGCGGCGGGCGTCATCGTGTCGGAATGGCCGCTCGGCACGCCGGCGCGTTCCGCCCACTTTCCCCAGCGCAACAGGCTGATTGCGGGGCTGTCGAGCGGCGTGCTCATCGTCGAGGCGGCAATGCGCTCCGGATCGCTGATCACCGCCCGGCTCGCGAACGAAATGGGGCGTGATGTGTTCGCGATCCCCGGCTCGATCCACGCGCCGCTCTCGCGCGGCTGTCACCGGATGATCAAGCAGGGCGCAAAACTGGTCGAGACGCCGGAAGACGTGCTCGAAGAACTCGGAGTCGAGATTCCGGCGGTCGCGCCGTCGCTTCGCGCGCCTTCGGGCATCCAGACTTCGCTCGCGCCAGAAGCCCAACACCTGCTCGACGCGCTCGGCCATTCGCCGGCCACGCTTGAAATTCTCGCCACGCGCACCGAAATGGGCGAGGCGAGGTTGCAGGCCACGCTCCTGCAGCTGGAACTGGCGGGTCACCTGAGCGTGTTGCCGGGCGGGCGCTTCGTTCGGGCCAGCCACGACTGAAAGCGCGCCATGCTACATTCGCGCCAAAGCACCTGACATAGATACGCAAGGAATCGCCATGCCCGCGCTGAATCTCGACACCGATCAGGACCGGATCGCCGAGCGCGTCAACGACCGCGACACGTTGTTCGTTGCGTGTCTGTGCGCGCAGTGGTGCGGAACGTGCCGCGAGTATCGCGACGCGTTCGACCGGCTGGCCGAGCGCCATCCCGACATCTGTTTTGCCTGGATCGATATCGAGACGCACGCGGACCGCTTCGACGACCTGGACGTGGAAAATTTTCCGACGATCCTGATCGAAGACGCCAACACGACTCGCTTTTTCGGCACCGTGCTTCCGCAAGCGGGCATCGTCGAGCGCATGCTGGCCGAATCCGCCGCGCTACCCGGCGTCACGGGTGCGCCGAAACTGCGACCCGCGCTGGCTGTTGCCTGAAAGCATCGCCAGGAGACGTGCCTGATGCACGGCGAGTCGCGCGAAGACGCGTTGCGGCAGGGTCGCTGGACAGCACAGGGCGCAAGGCTGAAGGAAGCCGCGTCAGGCAGTGAAACGCACAGCCAGCAAGGCTTCCAGGGCGTTCCCGGGTGCGGGAGCCGTGCTTGCCGGACTGGCGGGCACCCAATCAAGATGAGCCGCTTTTTGAAGCACAGGAATCGTTGTTGCAGCGGCGTGTGCTATAAAGCGGTCGTTAAAGGGCCATAAACCCGATCCACATACTCACATCCCAGTCATGTCCAAAGCACTGATCATCGCCGAAAAGCCTTCCGTCGCGAACGACATCGCGCGCGCTTTGGGCGGCTTTACCAAGCATGACGAATACTTCGAAAGCGACGACTACGTGCTTTCGTCGGCGGTCGGGCATCTGCTCGAGATCGCGGCGCCCGAGGAATACGAAGTCAAGCGCGGAAAATGGAGTTTCGCCAATCTGCCTGTCATCCCGCCGCATTTCGACCTGAATCCGATCGCAAAAAGCGAATCGCGGTTGAAAGTGCTGACGAAGCTGCTCAAGCGCAAGGACATCGACCGCCTGGTGAACGCATGCGACGCGGGGCGCGAAGGCGAGCTGATTTTCCGTCTGATCGCGCAGCACGCGAAGGCGAAGCAACCCGTGCAGCGTCTCTGGCTGCAATCCATGACGCCGGCCGCGATCCGCGACGGCTTCGCCCGTCTGCGTAGCGACGAGGAAATGCAGCCGCTCGCCGATGCGGCACGCTGCCGTTCGGAAGCCGACTGGCTCGTCGGCATCAACGGCACGCGGGCGATGACCGCGTTCAACAGCAAGGGCGGCGGCTTCTTCCTCACAACCGTCGGGCGCGTGCAGACGCCGACGCTGTCGATCGTCGTCGAGCGCGAAGAGAAGATTCGCCGCTTCGTGCCGCGCGACTATTGGGAAGTGAAGGCCGAGTTCGTCTGTTCGGCGGGCTTTTATGAAGGCCGCTGGTACGACCCGAAATTCAAGCGAGACGAATTCGATCCGGAAAAGCGCGATTCGCGCCTCTGGAGCCTGCCGGCTGCCGAAACGATCGTCGCGGCCTGTCGCGGCCAGATCGGCACGGTGACGGAAGAATCGAAGCCGTCGACGCAGCTTTCGCCCGCGCTCTTCGACCTGACGAGCCTTCAGCGTGAAGCCAACGGCCGCTTCGGTTTTTCGGCGAAGAACACGCTCGGTCTCGCCCAGGCGCTGTACGAAAGGCACAAGGTGCTGACCTACCCGCGTACCGATGCGCGCGCGCTGCCGGAAGACTATATCGAGACCGTGAAGAGCACGCTCGACATGCTGAAGGAGAGCAACAACTATCTGCCGTTCGCGAAGCAGGTGCTCGACAAGGGCTGGGTGAAGCCGAACAAGCGCATCTTCGACAACTCGAAGATCAGCGACCACTTCGCAATCATCCCGACGCTGCAGGCGCCGAAGGCGCTGTCCGAGCCGGAGCAAAAGCTGTACGACCTCGTCGTGAAGCGCTTCCTCGCGGTGTTTTTCCCGGCTGCCGAATTCAAGGTAACGACGCGCATCACGGAAGTCGTCGGCCATCATTTCAAGACCGAAGGCAAGGTGCTGGTCGAGCCGGGCTGGCTGCAGATCTACGGCCGTGAGATCGGCGGCGAAGACGCGAACCTCGTGCCCGTGCAGAAGGACGAGAAGGTCAAGACCGACAGGATAGCGGCCCATCAGCTCGTGACGAAACCGCCTGCACGCTACAACGAAGCCACGTTGCTCTCGGCGATGGAAGGCGCGGGCAAGCTCGTCGAGGACGACGAGCTGCGCGAGGCGATGGCAGCGAAGGGGCTCGGCACGCCGGCCACGCGCGCCGCCATCATCGAAGGTCTGCTGGGCGAAAAGTATCTGATTCGCGAAGGCCGCGATCTGATTCCGACCGCCAAGGCGTTCCAGCTGACCACGCTGCTGCGCGGCCTGGGCGTCGAGGAACTGACCGCGCCGGAACTCACCGGCGAGTGGGAGCACAAGCTCGCGCAGATGGAGCGCGGCAACCTGAAGCGCGACGAGTTCATGCAGGAAATCGCGCGCATGACGCAAACCATCGTCAAGCGCGCGAAGGAATACGATTCGGACACAATCCCCGGCGACTACGCGACGCTCGAGACGCCGTGTCCGAATTGCAGCGGCCAGGTCAAGGAGAACTACCGGCGCTTTGCGTGTACAAAGTGCGAGTTTTCGATTTCGAAGATTCCAGGCGGTCGTCAGTTCGAGATTCCGGAAGTCGAGGAACTGCTGCAGAACAAGACGATCGGTCCGCTCTCGGGCTTTCGCAGCAAGATGGGGCGCCCGTTCTCGGCGATCCTCAAGCTCTCGTTCGACGACGAAACGAAGAACTACAAGCTCGAATTCGACTTCGGTCAGGATTCGGGCAGCGAAGATGGCGAACCGCCTGATTTCTCCGCGCAGGAACCGGTCGGCGCCTGCCCGAAGTGCAAGGCGCGGGTGTTCGAACACGGGATGAGCTTCGTCTGCGAGAACTCGGTGGCGAATCCGAAAACCTGCGACTTCCGTTCGGGCAAGGTGATCCTTCAACAGGAAATCAGCCGCGAACAGATGTCGAAGCTGCTCGAGGAAGGGCGCACCGATCTGCTGACGAACTTCAAGTCGTCGCGTACGGGTCGCAACTTCAAGGCGTTCCTAGTGAAGCAGAGCGACGGCAAGATCGGCTTCGAGTTCGAGAAGAAAGAGCCTTCAGCGAAAACCGCGGCGAAGACGGCTGCCAAAAAAGCCGCCGGCGCCGACGACGACGCGCAGGCCGGGACGCAGGAAGCAGGCGTCACGGCGAAGGCTGCGCCGGCACGGAAAACGGCGGCTAAAAAGACCGCGACCAAAGCCGCGGCCGCCAAAAAAGCACCCGCGAAAAAGGCTGTCGCGCGCAAGACCGGCTCGTAGGCCATACAACGCGCGCCGGCTTTGCACGGCGGCGCGCGCGCAATAAAAAAGCGCAGCCATCATGGTTGCGCTTTTTTACATCATCGGCTCGCTTGACTTAAAGCGGAGATAACGCCGCCGGTCGCGGCCGTGAGCTGGACTTGATCGGCTTGGCCGCGGGTATTTCGCTGTCCAGCAGGCTCGACAGCGGCTCAGCGCCGTCGAACGCCTCGGGTGGCATGCGGTCCGAGGAAGGCGCCATCTCTGGCGTGGACGGGCGCATAAGCCCGTCCTTGACCCATTGCTCGCCCAGCTGGCTGTTCGGCGTCTGGTTGAAATGCTCGACCAGGTGATCGATGAACGTGCGCACTTTGGCCGGCAGATGTCGGCGGCTCGGGTACGCGATGTTGATCTCGACCTGGGGCAAACGGTAATCGCTCATCAGGCGCACCAGCTTGCCACGCGTCATATCACGGCCAATCAGATAGCTTGGCAGGATCGCGATGCCCATGCCGAGCATCGCGAACTGACGCAGCATCTCCGTGTTGTTCGCGACGATCACGTTCGTCGGACGCACGCGTACTTCGCCGTCCGGCCCCGTGAAGACACGCTCGTCGCCCCAGTATTCGGACGGCAGGCTCAGGCACGGATGTTCGGCCAGATGCTCGGGACGCGTCGGCGTGCCGTGCTTTTCCAGATACGCGGGCGTCGCGCATACGGTCATGCAGCCGGTGGTCAAACGCCGCGTGACGATGCTCGCGCTGCGCATATGCCGCGCGATCACGACGCCCACATCGAACCCTTCTTCCACGAGATCGACCTGCCGGTCGACCAGCGTGACGTCCGGGATGACTTTCGGATAGCGCTCGGCGTACGTCTGCAGCACCGGCGCGAGATTGTGCAGCCCGAACACCACGGGCGCGACGATGCGCAGCGTGCCGACGGGTTCGTGATTGCGCGCCACCACCATCTGTTCGACGTCTTCCAGCTCGTCGAGAATCTGGCGCGCGCGTTCGAGATAAACCTGACCGGATTCGGTCAGCGAGAGACTACGGGTTGTCCGGTTGAGAAGCCGTGTGCCAAGCCGACCTTCGAGATCGGCCACATGTCGGGTCGCGACAGCGTTCGAGATATCCATCGCCCCAGCTGCGCGGGCAAAGCTACCGAGATCCGCCACCTTGACGAAAACTCGCATCGACTGCAAATGATCCATGAGACAACTCCTGCGTGTTACAGCCTTTTTCTTCCCGGGAAGGCGAAGTGAACTGCGAATGGCGAATTCTCCTCCGACTCCTGAAATCCTGCAGAAGTTGCCTGGAAACCCAGCGATTGGATAAAAATTTGTACGATTGTGCCCTTTAACGGAAGATGCCTCTCTCGATTGCTCTGAATTCAGAAACAATTAGAAGAGGGCGACCGTCGAAGCAATCATTGCGCAAAATGCCGAAAGGCTATGCGCAACCGTCGAAAGTGCCGCGAAAGCGGCAAGAATTCTCCATCCCAATGGCCGTGAAAAAGCCGCCCGAAGGCGGCTTGAAGTGAACCGCTTGCAAGCGAAGCGGGTACTCACATTGTCATGCGGCAAGCCGGTTGCGCAATGCCGTTCGCGTTTCCTGCAATGCCGGCGGCAGGCCGCGCTCGAGCCTGTCGAACAGCTCGGCGTGAAGGTCGAGTTCCTCGCGCCAGGCGGCATCGTCGACTGAAATCACCTCGTCGTACTGTTCGCGCGTGAAATCGAGGCCGCTCCAGTCGATGTCGTCGTATGACGGCGACACGCCGAACGCGTGTTCCGCGCCCTTCGCGTCGCCTTCGACACGACCGACCATCCAGCGCAGCACCCGCATGTTCTCGCCGAAACCTGGCCACACGAACTTGCCGTCGGCGCCCTTGCGGAACCAGTTCACACAGAAGATTTTCGGCATCTGCACGTTCAGGCGCGCGAGGCGCTCGCCGGTCCGCAGCCAGTGGCCGAAGTAGTCGCTCATGTTGTAGCCGCAAAACGGCAGCATCGCGAACGGGTCGCGGCGCACCACGCCCTGCCGGCCGGCCGCGGCAGCCGTCGTCTCGGAACCCATCGTCGCGGCCATGTAGACGCCCTCGACCCAGTTGCGCGCCTCCGTGACGAGCGGCACGGTCGTCGAGCGGCGGCCGCCGAAAATGAACGCGTCGATCGCTACGCCGGCCGGGTTCTCCCATTCGGCATCGATCGAAGGACATTGCGACGCCGGCGCCGTGAAGCGCGCGTTCGGATGCGCGGCCTTGCGGCCGGTTTCCTTCGCGATCGCGGGCGTCCAGTCGTTGCCCTGCCAGTCGATCAGGTGCGCGGGCGCCGCGTCGGTCATGCCTTCCCACCAGACGTCGCCGTCGTCCGTCAGCGCGACGTTCGTGAAGATGACGTTTTCCTTCAACGACGCCATCGCGTTGAAGTTGGTCTTTTCGCTCGTGCCGGGCGCGACGCCGAAGTAGCCCGCTTCCGGATTGATCGCGTAAAGCCGCCCGTCGTTGCCCGGCTTGATCCAGGCAATATCGTCGCCGATGGTGGAAATGCGCCAGCCGTTCAAGCCATCCGGCGGAATCAGCATCGCGAAATTGGTCTTGCCGCAGGCCGACGGAAACGCCGCCGCGACGTGATACTTGCGCCCTTCCGGCGACGTCACGCCGAGAATCAGCATGTGTTCGGCGAGCCAGCCTTCGTCGCGCCCCATCGTCGACGCGATGCGCAGCGCGAAGCATTTCTTGCCCAGCAGCGCGTTGCCCCCGTAGCCCGAGCCGTAGCTCCAGATTTCGCGCGATTCGGGGAAATGGACGATGTATTTGGTGTCGTTGCACGGCCACGGCACGTCTTTCGCACCTGCGGCGAGCGGCGCGCCGACCGAATGCACGCACGGCACGAAGTCACCGTCCTCGCCGAGCACGTCGTACACCTTGCGGCCCATGCGCGTCATGATGCGCATGTTCGTCACCACATACGGACTGTCGCTGAGCTCGACGCCGATGTGCGCGATCGGCGAGCCGAGCGGGCCCATCGAAAACGGCACGACGTACATCGTGCGGCCACGCATCGCGCCATCGAAAAGACCGTCGAGCGTCGAGCGCATGTCGGCCGGCGCGAGCCAGTTGTTGGTCGGGCCGGCATCCTCCTTGCGCGCTGAGCAGATGAACGTGCGATCCTCGACACGCGCCACGTCGGACGGGTCGGAGCACGCGAGATACGAGTTGGGACGCTTAGCCGGATTCAGCTGCGTGAGCGTGCCGGCCGCGACCATCTGTGCGCACAACCGGTCGTACTCTTCCTGCGAACCGTCACACCAGACGATGCGTTCCGGCTTCGTCAACGCGGCGACGCGCTGAACCCAGTCGATCAGTTTCCGGTGCCTGATCCAGGCCGGTGCCTCTACGGCAGCCTGACCGTTGAATGCGGGATGATTCATCGAGCTGTCTCCGTTCTGTTATTGAAAGAAAAAACGGTAACCAGCCCAGCAACGCTGCTGCGAGAGGCGTCCAGTCCTGCTTCGCCGATGTTCCGGCCCGCAGGATTGTGCATGACGTCGTGGGCCTGCCAGCCTGTTGTTCGAAACCGTCTGTAAAGCGGCTTGCATCGATTGGCAACAAACTGTTAAAAACAGGGGTGAATCCTGCCTGCCTGACGCGGCGCTTATGTTCCGGCCGCGTTCGACAGGGCTTCAATCCGCAGTACCAGCATGCGCGCGAATCACATGTTGGGACATTCAGCTTATCACTCCGTTCCGCGCCCATTAAGTGCGCCGCAAAACACAACGCCATGAAGATTGCCATCCTCGACGATTACCAGGACGCCGTTCGCAAGCTCCATTGCTTCCAGTTGCTCGCCGACCATGAAGTCAAGGTTTTCAACAACACCGTCCGTGGACTGGGGCAGCTCGCAAGCCGCCTGTCGGAAGTCGACGCGCTGGTTCTGATGTGCGAACGCATTCTCATCTCCTCGCAACTGCTCGACAAATTGCCGCATCGGCGCATGATCAGCCAGACGGGCAAGGCATCGAGCCACA
>CALFSF010000399.1 GCA_937917025.1 uncultured Paraburkholderia sp. | reverse complement strand
CCGATCAAGAAGCGAGATTATACAAACACGAATGCTGTTTGCCTAGTCCTTTATTCAAACACTTCGGCAGGCTCGCGCAGATGCGTGCGTGCTTCGTCAAAGATCGCGAGATCGCCGGATGCCAGCTTCCTGTTATCCGACAACACACGGCGCCACCCACGCGCACCCGCGACACCGCGATACAGCCCAAGCGCGTGGCGCGTAATACCGCCGAGGAACGTGCCGCGCGCAAGTTCGGCCGCGCAATACTCGATGAGTTTCGCTTCGGCGGCTTCGCGGCTCAACGCGGGTTCTGACGAACCGTAGAAACGCGCGTCGACATCGGCGAGCACATAAGGGTTGTGATACGCCTCGCGCCCGAGCATCACGCCATCGACGTGTTGCAGATGGGTCTCGACCTCGTCCAGCGTTTTCACGCCGCCGTTGATGATGATCTCGATCTGCGGAAAATCGCGCTTCAGCTGATACGCGTAGTCGTATTTGAGCGGCGGGATCTCGCGGTTCTCTTTCGGGCTCAGGCCTTTGAGGATCGCGTTGCGCGCATGCACGATGAACACAGTGCAACCGGCATCGGCAATCATGCCGACGAAATCGCGCACGAATCCGTATTCTTCCACCGCGTCGACGCCGATGCGATGTTTCACCGTCACCGGCACCGAAACGACATCGCGCATGGCCTTCACGCAGTCGGCGACCAGTTGCGGCTCGTTCATCAGGCATGCGCCGAACGCGCCACGCTGCACACGCTCCGACGGGCAACCGCAATTCAGATTGATCTCGTCGTACCCCCACTGCTCCCCGAGCTTCGCCGCACGCGCGAGGTCGGCCGGCTCGCTGCCGCCCAGCTGCAATGCAACGGGTGCTTCGTCGGACGTGAACGCGAGGTGGCGCGCGACGTCGCCATGAATCAGCGCGCCTGTCGTCACCATCTCCGTATAGAGCCACGTATGGCGCGACAGGATGCGGTGAAACGAGCGGCAGTGACGATCGGTCCAGTCCATCATCGGCGCGACCGATACGCGACGGGGACTCGGGGAGGCAGACAAAGACATGGGAACGGCCAGACGGCGGGGAATCAAACCGCGATTTTACCGCAAGCCGGCGACGCGGCTTCTCCCTGCCGCCGGCACGGGTTTAAACCCATGAAAACCGCCCGGAATCGGGGTCGAAATGCCCGAATCCCTTGCCATTCAAGGCTGCACCCCATTGTTCCTGTTTGCAGAATAGTAAATTCGAATTATCGGCACAAATTTTCGATAGTAGGGGTATACACTGCCTCCATCGACGTTGCGACAGGCGAAAACAAAAACCCTTCCGCAACGGCCTCGTAACGAAAATCAACGTTTATTGGAGAGTCATCATGAAGAGCAAGCTTATCGCAGCCGTCCTGATCGCCGCTTCTGCCTCGATCGCCGCTCCCGCCTTTGCAAGTGGCTACGGCCCGGCGCCGCATTACAACCCGACCATTGGCGCACCGGCTTCGCAGCAAGGCCAGAGTTCGCAAACCGTCGCCGCCGAGCAAGCCGCTCAGGCTTCGAACAGCGCCTACGGTGGTGTCAACGCGTCGTCGTCGCAATCCGGCAACCGCGCAGAACAAACGGGCCCGCGCTCGGTTTTCTTCGGTCATTGATTGATCGCAGGCGGGACGCCTCATAAGGGCGTCCCGCTTTTGCATTTCCCGCTGTTCGCGTTACGCCTTCGCTTTACCGCCCTGCCGTCGTCTTTCTCCCGCCTTTCTGTGTTGTTCCGCTTCGCCCCCCGCTTTTCCCACTGACTGCTTCGGCAAGCAGAAACCATGGTCAACGTGCGTCCGCGCCGGATGCATTCGTCATGGCTTGCGCGCGCCCCCACCGGTCCGATGTCAGTCGCAATCGCCGGACAGATACTTTCTGCCTTCGCAGGTGATTTCGACGTGATCCGCGCTGCGTGTCGCAACGCCGGCACGTAGCAGTTCATCCGCGACACTGGACGACAACGGCGGCGCGGGCTGCCCGCTACCGACCTCGTTCAGCTGCCGCAATGCGTCGATCGCTTCAGTACTCAGGGCTTTTGGCATGGCCGTCTCCTTCTCCATCCACATGCTCAATTCATGCTAGCACTTCCACGAAATGGCGCAGCCGCGATTCAGGGACAAACGCCGTTCCGGTTCGGGCGTGTTGTTTGCTGCTTTCGGATTGCAAGGCGGTGCGCCAACGCGTGGCGGTTCAGGGCGAATTCACTGGAAGAGGATGCGCGCCTGCGAGGAAGCGCCTTGAAAAATGCTGGGAGAGTCGAATGAAACGCATCGAATGTGTACCGGCCGCACGTGTTGCCGCCGCGTTGTGTCTTGCCGTCGCGAGCGGGCTCGCGATGTCGCAGCAGCCCGCGCCGAAAGACAGTGCGGCGTCGATGGTCGTTCCGCCTTCGGCCGCATCGGGCAGCGCGCGCGTCGACAATGCGAATAATCCGGACAACATGCCGGTAAAGCGCCCCGACAAACCGACCGGGGACAAAATCACGCGCAAGCCGCCGGCCAGCGCGGCAAACGCGAAATAGCAGCGTAACGCGATCACGCTTGCGGTTCGTCACGCGAATCCGCACTCGCCGGGGACAAAGGCAACAAGGGCAACAAGCACACCAAAAACCGCGCCCCGCCTGTCACCCGCACCGTGCAGCCACCGGGGTGTGCGAACCGCAACGCGCGTCATAGACGCGCGATCGACACCTCCGTCGATTTCACCAGCGCGACCACTTCCGCGCCGACCTTCAGTTCCAGTTCATCGACGGAGCGCGTCGTGATCACCGACGTCACGATGCCAAACGGCGTATCGACGTCGATTTCGGACACAACCGGCCCGCGGATGATTTCCTTGACCTTCCCCTTGAACTGATTGCGTACGTTGATTGCGGCAATGCCCATATCGATTGACTCCAGTGGAACGACAAAAACCAGTGACGCATGCGTGCGATGTCCGTGTCAGACGGCCCAGCGGACGTCCGTCGGCCGTGCGGAACGGGTTGACGAAGCGCCCCCTTCGTCGAAGCGCGCATCGTGGAGCGGATCAAACGGCGGCGTGTTGCCGCCCGGCGTGCTCTTCAGCACACGATGCAGCACATGCTCTTCCAGCGCGGCAAACGCCGACGAGGCGCGCGCACGCGGACGGGCGAGCGGCACCGGCTGGTCGAGCGCGATGTGTCCTTCCTCGATGAGCAGGATGCGGTCGCCGAGCGCCACGGCTTCGTGCACGTCATGGGTGACGAGCAGCGCGGTGAAGCGGTGCTCGCGCCACAGCCGTTCGATCAGCGCGTGCATCTCGATGCGCGTGAGCGCGTCGAGCGCGCCAAGCGGCTCGTCGAGCAGCAGCAGTTGCGGACGATGCACCAGCGCGCGCGCCAGCGCGACGCGCTGACGCTGACCGCCGGAAAGCTGCGCCGGCCAGTCGTCCGCGCGACCGGCGAGCCCGACTTCGGCAAGCACGGCACGCGCATCCTCGCGCGCGCCGCGCCCGAGACCCAGCATCACGTTCTGCAACACGGTCTTCCAGGGCAACAGACGCGCGTCCTGAAACATGATCCGCGTATCGAGCGGCGCGCCGTCGGCGTCGTGCTTTTTCAGCACGCCCGCGCTGGGTGCTTCGAGTTCAGCGACAAGGCGCAGCAGCGTCGACTTTCCGCAGCCACTGCGGCCCACGATCGCAACGAAACTGCCGCGCCCGATCGACAGACTGAAGTCCGACAGCACCTTCCGCTCGCCATAGCGTTTGCCGACGCCGTGCAACTCGACGGCGTAATCGGCCGCGCGCGGCGTTTCGCGCAGAAGCGCAGGCGTTGCGCCCGCGATGGGCGCTTCGTCGCGAGCGTGCGCGACATCCGGCGTACCGGATACATCGGCCTCGATCGCATCATGATCGGGCGTGCGCATCTGCTTGAGCCCGGATTCGAGATCGAGGCCCGAGACGCCGGCATAGGTTGCGGAAAAAAGCGTTGCGCTCATGCTTTCGCTCCTCGTTGATACGCAGGGTGCCAGCGCAGCGCGACGCGCTCGATGTACTTCGCGAACATGTCGGCAAGCTTGCCGAGCGCGGCGTACAGCAGGATGCCGACCACCACGACGTCGGTTTGCAGGAACTCACGCGCATTCATCGTCATGTAGCCGATACCCGACTGCGTGGAGATCGTTTCGGCGACGATCAGCGTGACCCACATCAGCCCGAACGCGAACCGCACGCCGACGAGAATCGACGGCAGCGCACCGGGCAGCACCACATGCCGGTACAGCGGAAAACCCTTCACGCCGTAACTGCGCGCCATCTCGATCAGGTTGGCGTCGACCGAGCGGATGCCGTGGTACGTGTTCACGTAAATCGGAAAGAACACGCCGAGCGCGACCAGAAAAACCTTGGCCTCCTCTTCGATGCCGAACCACAGGATCACGAGCGGAATCATCGCAAGCGCGGGAATGTTGCGGATCATCTGCACGGTCGAATCGAGCACGACTTCCGCGGGCCGGAAAAGACCCGTGGCGAGACCCAGCACGAGACCGATGCCTCCGCCGATGATGAGCCCCGACACCGCGCGCCACGCGCTCACTTTCACATCGGTCCACATTTCGCCCGAGCGGATCAGCGACCACGCGGCCTTCACGACCGCAAGCGGCTCGGGCAACACGCGCGCCGACAGCACGCCGCTTCGCGCGGCCACTTCCCACGCAAGCAGGATCAGCAGCGGCGCGATCCACGGCGCGACCTGCGCAAGGAACCGTCGAAGGCGCCCTGTTTCGATCAGCGATCCGGCCATGATGGCGTTCTCCCTCTTTGTTGAGCGGCGCGCGGTGATACTTTCAACGCATCACGCGCGTGCGTGATCCGGTCAGCTTTGCGCGGCTTTCGGCAGATAGTTGTTGCCGACGATCTCGCCGAACGGTCCCGACAGCGGCCCGCTCGCGCGCTCTTTCAGACGGCCCGGCAACAGCGGGAACACCAGCTCGGCGAAGCGATACGATTCCTCGAGGTGCGGATAGCCGGACAGGATGAACGTCTCGATGCCGAGGTCCGCGTATTCCGTCATGCGCGCGGCAACCTGCTGCGGATCGCCGACGAGCGCGGTGCCCGCGCCGCCACGCACGAGGCCGACGCCGGCCCACAGGTTCGGATACACCTCGAGCGCCTGACGGTTGCCGAGCTTGCCGCCGTGCAACGCGGCCATGCGGCGCTGGCCTTCGGAATCCATCTTCGAAAACGACGCCTGCGCACGCGCAACCGTTTCGTCATCGAGCTTGCTGATGAGGGTGTCGGCGGCGGCCCACGCTTCCTCTTCGGTTTCGCGCACGATCACGTGCAGGCGGATGCCGAACCGGATCTCGCGGCCATGCGCCGCGGCCCGCGCGCGGATGTCGGCGATCTTCCGCGCGACGGCTTCGGGCGGTTCGCCCCACGTCAGATACGTGTCGATGTGCTCGCCCGCGAGCGCGTGCGCAGCCGGCGACGAACCCCCGAACCACAACGGCGGATGCGGATCCTGCACAGGCGGATACAGCGCCTTGCCGCCCTTCGACGTCAGATGCCGGCCGATGAAATCGATCGAATCGTTCGTGTGCGACGCGCTCAGCTGCGCGCGCCAGATGCGCAGGAACTCGTCGGTGATTTCGTAGCGCGTGTCGTGATCGACGAAAAGACCATCGCCTTCGAGTTCCGCCGCATCGCCGCCTGTCACGACGTTGATCAGCAAACGCCCTTTCGACAGACGGTCGAACGTCGCCGCCATGCGCGCCGACAGACCCGGCGACACGATGCCCGGACGGATCGCGACGAGAAACTTAAGACGCTTCGTGACGGGAATCAGACTGGAGGCGACCACCCACGCGTCCTCGCACGAACGGCCGGTGGGCAGCAGCACGCCCTCGTAGCCGAGCGTATCGGCTGCGACGGCGATCTGCTGAAAATAGTCGTAACTGGCTGCGCGCGCGCCTTCGGATGTACCGAGGTAACGGCTGTCGCCGTGTGTCGGAATGAACCAGAACACATTCATGGGCTGCTCCTGCTTTTTATTCGAAACGGACTCGATCCCGCTGGACATCTACACGCGACACCGCGTCTCGCCGCTCATGACACACGGCGAAGCAACGGAGCATCATCGAGGAACGCGCGACGCAAACCTGCGTGCGCCAGAGAGGTGACGGCTATCGCGTCTGCATGGGGAAACAGTCTATGGACGGCCCTGAAGCTTTTGAACGATTTATTTGAGCTTAGGTTTTCCACTTTCGTGATTAGCCCGACGCTTTAACATACGGGCACAGCGATGGCAAAGGCGCGGCCGCTCGCGCTCTATATAATGACGCACGTTTTCCGATAACCCGGCACGGCGCCATGAAGCGCGTCGACGTGCCCCTGGCGGTACATCGCATGCAAAAGATCATCCTGCCATTCGTGTCCGGCTTTCTGGCTTCCCTGTTCTTTCACGAATCGACGCTCGCCTTGCTGCATGCCGCCGGGCTGATCGACCCGAGCGGCTTCTCGACCGACCCGTTCCTGCCACTCGGTTTGCCCACGTTCATCGCGAACGCCATCTGGAGTGCGTGCTGGGCGGTACTGATGGCCTGGTTGCTGCGCGTCTCGCCCGAGCGGATCGCGCCATGGGTGCAGGCGTTCGTGTTCGGCGGCATCGTGCTGACGGCGGCAGGCGTTTTCGTCGTCGATCCGTTGCGCGGTATCTGGCCGAGCGGCAACATGCTGCCGCGGCTTGCGGTCGGCTTTGCAGCCAATGCGATGTGGGGTTGGGGCGCGCTCGTCTTCATGCGGGCATTCATGGCCTCGCACGAAGAGGAATAGGCATTTGTGAAACGGCGCGCAGCGATCGTTCAGATCGTCGCTGCGCGCGCCGTTGCAGCCGCTGACCGGGGCGTCGATGCTGGCTGCGGCGCGCCGGGCCGTCCAGGCCCGGTTGCGCCCGGCGCTGGCTAGCCCTGAAGCTCGCGCAGCGGATGCGCGTCCGCTGGCCACGGGCTTTCGAACATTTTCTCGACCGCTTCAGCCGGCACGTCTTCGATCTGCGCGAAGCGCCATGCCGGACGGTTGTCCTTGTCGATGATGCGGGCGCGAATGCCTTCGATCACGTCGCCGTGAGCGAAGCACGAGCGCGTCAGATCGAGATCGCGACGCAGACATTCCGCCATCGACCCCTCCGCGCGCGTCACCACTTCGAGCGAAATCGCCATCGACAGCGGCGAACGCTCGCGCAGCACGGCCGTGGTCTGCCCGGCCCATCCGGCAGCCTCGCACTCCGTTTCCGTTTCCAGCGACTTCAGTATCTGGCCGACATCGGGCTTCGAAAAATGCCGGTCGACCAGCGTACGCACCTGCGCGAGCGGCGACGCGTCCGGCCGCGGCGTGACCTCGCAGCGCGCCGCCTCGCGCGCGACGCACGCCACCACGTCGGCGCCGGATTCGAACGATTCGCGCTTCAGCGTATCGATCAGCGCGGGTAGCGCGGCATCGTCGATATAGACATCGGCGAGACCGGCATAGAGCGCATCGGCTGCACCGATCGTCTCGCCCGTGATCGCCAGATAGCGTCCAAGCGCACCCGGCGTGCGCGCGAGAAACCAGCCCACGCCGACATCCGGAAAGAGTCCGATGCGCGTTTCCGGCATCGCCATGCGCGTCGAACCGGTTACGACCCGCAGACCGCGCGTGCGATGAGCGCCCTGCGAAATGCCCATGCCGCCGCCCATCACAACACCGTTCATCAGCGCGATATACGGCTTCGGATAGGTGAAGATCGCGTGGTTGAGCGCGTATTCCTCAGTGAAAAACGTGTCCAGCGCATCGCGCTCGCCACATTGCGCGGATTCGTACAGAAAGCGGATGTCGCCGCCCGCGCAGAACGCCCGCGCATGCTGGCTGCGGATGACGACCGCGTGGACGTCGGGATCTTCACGCCAGCCTTCGAGCGCGGCGTGGATCGCGCGGATCATGCCGGTGGAAAGCGCATTCAGCGCTTTCGGGCGCTCGAGTTCAATGAAGCCAATACGATTCGCGACATAGCTGACGATCTCGCCGCTCGTCGCGGGTGTTGCTGTGATGGACATGGGCTGCGAAGGATTGAAAGAATCGGGAACTGAACGGTATCACGCAACAGGCGATTCCGGTTTCGCGGCCGCGCGGCGTGTGCGGCGGACGCGTGGCTTCGGTTCTGTTTGTGCTGGCGTTAGCGGTTGTGGCGACGGCTGCTCTGCCGCTGTTCCCGTCTCGCCGCCTGCGTCTGCCTCGTACGGATCCGTGCCCTGCTGCACGGAACCCAGCCACGCATCGAACGCGACGTCGATCAGCGTGTCGACGGGCGTGCGCGGAAAGACCGGACACGTGAGCTTCAACGCGACGACACCGTGCATCGTCGCCCACAACGCCTCGGCCCACACGTCGCCCTGCGTGGCGGCGGGCAGCCGCCCCGCCGCCCTGAGCTCGTCGATCGAATCGACCATCAGACGAAACGAGGCGTCGCCCGCTTCGTCCGATGCTTCGGCGGCTTCGGTCAGCGCCGCGTCGGTATAGCTGGGATCTTCCATGAAGATCAGCCGGTATGTCTGCGGATGCGCAATGCCGAACGCGACATACGCGTGCCCGAGCGCCCGCAGCCGTAGCGCCGGATCAGCGATACGCGCGAGGGGCTCGAAGCTTGCCAGCAACTGCGCATAGCCCTCCGCACACAACGCCCGGGCGATCTCGTCGCGGCTCGCGAAATGCAGATACAGCGTGGCCGGTGAATATTCGATGGCGTCGGCGATCTTGCGCATCGACAGTGCGGCAAAGCCCTCACGCATCACGATGCGCCGCGACGCATCGAGGATGCGTTCGCGCAGCGCCACTTTCTGACGGTTCTTTCGTTCGGCGATTCCCATGCAGTGCATTTTCAGGTTGACAAACTGAAAAGTCAAATTAAACTGAACACCGTTTACTGAACGTCGTTCAGTTTAATTCGGACGTTAATTCGCGTGGCGCATGGACTTTTCCTGACGCCGTGCCTGAACCGGGAGTCGACATGAAAGCTGCAGGGAAAGTGGGATTGATCGGCGCCGCTGGCGCGGCCGGGCAAAGCATCGCGGCGGCATTGAGCACGGCGGGCCGCCCGTACCGCGCGATCGGTCGCGGGCAAAGCGCGTTGCAGCGTGCATTCGGCAACGATCCGAACGCGGAAATCGTCACGTGGGACCCGGCGGATCCGGCCTCGGTCAAGTCGGCCTTAACGGGCCTGCATACCGCGGTGTATCTGGTCGGCGTGCCCTACGACCAGTTCGCGACGCACCCGCCGCTAATGCAGAAAACGCTCGACGGGCTGCTTGCAGCCGGTGTGCGGCGACTGATCCTGATCGGCACCGCCTACCCGTATGGACGTGCGCAGACGACGCCGGTAACGGAAGCGCATCCGCGCAACCCGCATACGTTCAAGGGCAAGATGCGCCTCGCGCAGGAAAATCTCGTGCTCGACGCGCACGGGCACCACGGGCTTGAAACGCTTGTTTTGCGTCTGCCGGACTTCTATGGTCCGGGCATCGAGCGCAGTTTCCTGCACGGTGTATTCGAGGGCGCCGCGCGCGGCACGCGTGCGCAGATGATCGGCCCGATCGACGTGCCACACGAGTTCGTTTTCATGCCGGACGTCGGCCCTGTCGTCGAAACCCTGACCCGCACGCCGCACGCGTATGGCCGCGTGCTGCATCTGGCCGGCGCGGGTACGATCACGCAGCGCGAAGTCGCGGAAAAGGCGTACGCGCTCGCGGGCCGCGCGCCCAGGCTGATCGTGGCGGGCAAGCCCACGCTACGCGTGATGGGGCTCTTCAACCCGGTGATGCGGGAACTGGTGGAGATGCATTACCTCGTCACCGATCCGGTCGTGCTCGACGACACGGCATTGCGCACGCTCATCGGGCCGCTCGGCAAAACATCATACGAAGAAGGCATCGCACGCTCGGTCGAAGCCGCGCGTCGCGACGCCGCCCGCGCGGCCTGAAATGCACGGGGCGTGGTTGACTGAATCCTTATGCGTCGGCGACGTTGCCCGGCGGAAAGTGACCGCTCTTTAGCAGAACCGGCGTGCCGTTGCTGATACGCAGATGCTCGCGCGCCACGGCTTCGATGCGCGTGCGGCCCGCGTCGAACGCGCGGCGCCAGCCTTCACTGTCGTGGGATTGCGCGCCGAAATGGTCTTCGAGCGCTTCGACGGAGATCGCGCACGGCACCGGTTCGCCGTCCACGAGCGCGGGAAACACGAGGGTCAGGTTGAAGTCGCGATAAGCGGGCGCTTCCGCGAGAAAACGAATTTCCATGGTCACCTCGTCAGGAAAATCCGGCATGAACCGCATCGCAACCCGGCTGCTTCAAGGGCGGGCGCAGGCTGGCGCAGGCAGCACATCATGCTACTCGCAGGGACACATGACGGTCCAGCCGGCGGCCTTCCGCACGCGGCCCTTCATTGCCCTGCACGGTCGCCGCTCAAGGTGTATGGACGAGATGGTTGACATA
>CALFSF010000398.1 GCA_937917025.1 uncultured Paraburkholderia sp. | reverse complement strand
ACGACGCGCTGCACCGCGCGGCCGCCGTCGAGCGCCGCGTCCGAAGCGCTCGTGACGAGCGTGTTCGCCTGCGCGGCATGCGCGGCGTTCTGCTGCACGGTCGAGGTGATCTGTTCCATGCTCGCCGCGGTTTCCTCGAGGCTGCTCGCCTGCGTCGCGATGCGCGTCGCGATGTCGCCGCTGCCGGTGGCGATTTCCGCCGTGCCGTGCGTCATGTTCGACGACGCGCCGCGCACCTGCGTGACGATGCGCGCGAGTCCTTCGCCGATGCCGTCGATTGCGCTCAGCAGGCGGCCGATTTCGTCCGTGCGGCCGTTCGCGACGCGCACGCTCAGGTCGCCCGAAGCGAGCCGCTCCGACGCTTTCGCCGCCTCGTCGAGCGGACGGCTGACCATCCGGCGCACCGCGAACAGGAAGATCGCCGCGAACGCCACGACCAGCACGAAGCCGATCACGAGGAAGCGATTGCGGGTGGCGGCGACTTCCGCCATCACCTCGTCGCGCGGCGCGACGCCGCCCACCAGCCATTGCCATTCCGGCACGCTGATGAAGGAAACGTACTTCTCGCGCGCATGCGTTTCGCCGAGCGTCGCATCCGCCGACGTGTACGCGAGCTGGCCTTCCTTCGCGTCGAGCATCTGTTTGTACGGCGCGTTGGCGTCGTCGGCGGCGTGGCCGGCGGCGGCCGGATGGACGACGAACTTGCCGCGCTCCGGCCCGTTCGACGCGTTCAGGACAAAGTAGTAACCGCTGTCGCCGATCTTCAGCTGACGGATGCCGTCTTCGATCGACTTGATCTGCGGCTCCACGTCGACGCCGACGAAAAGCGCGCCGATCACACGGCCGGCGGCGTCGGTGACGGGCCGATATTGCGTGATGTAACGTTTGCCAAAAAGCGGGGCAAGCCCGGTGTACGTCTTGCCGGCCAGCACCACGGAGTACGCCGGGCCCTTGCGGTCGAGCAGCGTGCCGATCGCGCGCGAGCCGTCCTGCTTTTTCAGCGAGGTCGTGACGCGCACGAAGTCGTCGCCGGTGCGCGCGAACACGGACGCGATGGCGCCGCTGCGCTCCAGAAACTGGTCGGGAATCGAAAAGTCGAGGTTGAGCTGCTTGTCGCCGGCTTTCATGGTCGGCGTGGCGACGCCGTTGATGTCCACCTTCTGCGTTTCGTCGACCGAATAGCTGGCGGGCAGGAAACTGGCGAAGAGGTTCATCGAGCGGCCGACCTCGGCGTCGAGGCTGCTGTCGAAGAGCGCGATCATCGAGGCGATCGAACGGTCTTTTTCGCCGATCCGGGCGATCACCTGTTCGCTGATCTGATCGCCGGCCGAGCGGGTGAGGGCCCATGTGAACGCCGCGAAAATGAGCGCCACCAGCACGCACGAGAGCATGGCAAGTCTGGCGCCGACGCTCGCGCGACGAAGGGAGAGAATATCCATGGATGATTGGCGTTAGGGGGAGAGGGTACCGTTGGCAGCGCGGCACGCGCGACGGCAGTACAGCTATTCCCGCTTATCGGCCATCGACCGGAATTCTTTAATTTCCCGTAATAAACCGCGTGCCCGGCGCGCGGCTCCTTCAGCTTTCGCCGCGCCAGGTGCGCAGCAGCAGCGCATTCGTCACCACGCTGACGCTCGAGAACGCCATCGCCGCGCCGGCCAGCATCGGGTTGAGCAGGCCGAACGCGGCGAGCGGAATGCCGATCAGGTTGTAGAAGAACGCCCAGAACAGGTTCTGCTGGATCTTGCGCCACGTGCGGCGCGAAATGTCGATCGCGGCGGCCACGAGCGCCGGATCGCCGCGCATCAGCGTGATGCCGGCCGCCTGCATCGCGACGTCGGTGCCCGTCGCCATCGCGATGCCGATGTCGGCGGCGGCGAGCGCGGGCGCGTCGTTGATGCCGTCGCCGGCCATCGCGACGATGCCGGCCGTGCGGATCTTGAGATCGCGGATCACGCGGGCCTTGTCGTCCGGCAGGACCTCGGCATGAAATTCGTCGATGCCGAGCGCGGCGGCGACGGCGGCCGCGCTGCCGCGGTTGTCGCCCGTCACGAGCACGCTGCGGACGCCCATTCGCTTGAGGCGCGCGATGGCGTCCTTCGCGGTGGGCTTCACCGTGTCGCCGAATGCGATCAGGGCGAGCGCCGTGGCGGGCGCGTCGACGCTCATCAGCCAGGACACCGTGTTGCCTTCGGCTTCGAGTTGCCGCGCGCGCTGCGTGAACGCGTCCGGCGCGGCGATGGCGAGTTCCGCGAGCCAGCGGGCGCTGCCGATCGCGAGCCTGCGGCCGTCGACTTCCGCTTCGACGCCGCGGCCCGGCACGGCGCGAGCGCCGCTGGATGCCACTTCCGGCGCGCCCGCTGGCCGTGGCCCGTATGCGTTCATGACGGCCCGCGCGAGCGGATGGTCGCTGTGACGCTGCACGGCGGCGGCGAGCGCAAGCGCCGCGTCATGCGGGAGGCCGATTGCTTCGAACGCGGTCACCGAGGGTTGGCCGACGGTCAACGTGCCGGTCTTGTCGAACGCGACGACGTTCACGCGATGCGCCGTTTCGAGTGCTTCGGCGTCCTTGATCAGCACGCCGTGGCGCGCGGCGACGCCGGTGCCGGCCATGATCGCCGCGGGCGTCGCGAGCCCGAGCGCGCACGGGCACGCGATCACCAGCACCGCGACGGCGTTCAGGATCGCCGTTTCGAAGCCCGCGCCCGCGAGCAGCCAGCCGCCGGCCGTGAGCACGCCGATCACGAGGATCACCGGCACGAAGATCGCGCTCACGCGATCGACGAGCCGCTGGATCGGCGCCTTCTCCGCCTGCGCCGATTCGACGAGGCGGATGATCCGGGCGAGCGTGGTCTCCGCGCCGATCGCGCCCGTCATGACGGCGATCGCGCCTTCGCCGTTGATCGAGCCGGCGGTGACCGCGTCGTCCGGTTGCTTCGCGACGGGCAGGCTTTCGCCGGTGATCAGCGATTCGTCGATATGCGTGCGGCCTTCGAGCACCGCGCCGTCGACCGGCACACGCTCGCCCGGCCGCACGATGACGACGCTGCCGACCCGCACCTGGGCGAGCGGCACTTCGCGCTCTTCAGCGCCGACGCGCACCCGCGCCCGCTCGGGGCGCAGCGCGTTCAGCGCGCGGATGGCATCGGTGGTCTGACGTTTGGCGCGGGCTTCGAGCCACTTGCCGAAGCGGACCAGCGTGATCACCACCGCCGACGCCTCGAAATACAGGTGCGCGGCGTCGCCGCTGTTCGCCATCAGCTGATAGACGCTGATCCCCCAGGCCGCCGACGTGCCGAGCGCCACCAGCAGATCCATGTTGCCGGCGCCGGCGCGCACCGCGCGGTACGCGGCGCGGTAGAAACGCGCGCCGAACACGAACTGCACGACGCTCGCGAGCACCAGTTGCAGCGCGGCGGGCAGCATTGCGTGCGCGTCGAACCATTCGCCGACCATCGGCGCGACGAGCGGCAGGGTCAGCAGCGCGGAAAACAGCACGGCGTAAAGCTCGCGCCGCGTTGCATCGCGGCTGCGCGCGGCTGAACCGCTCGCCGGACGGGAACCGGCGGCTTCATCGGGGGCGGCGGTTTCTTCGATAACGGGCGTCGCTTCGTAGCCCGCCTTTTTGACGGCTGCGACCAGTTGATCCGTGCTCACGGCTTCGCGCAGCGAAACGGTCGCTTTTTCGGTTGCCAGATTGACCGACACGCCGGCTACGCCGGGCACCTTCGCGAGCGCCTTCTCGACGCGCGCCGAACACGACGCGCACGTCATGCCGCCAATCGCGAGTTCGGCGACTTCGTGCGCGACCGGCGTCGCTTCGTAGCCCGCCTGGGTCACGGCGGCGACGAGCGCTTCGGCGGCAACGGCCGGCGCGGCTTCGACGGTCGCTTTTTCGGTCGCCAGATTGACGGATGCGCGCTGTACGCCCGGCACCTTCGCGAGCGCCTTCTCGACGCGGTTCGCGCACGATGCGCACGTCATCCCGCCGATGTCGAGCTCGATGCTGGCAGGTGCGATGCGCGCTGGGGTGGCAAGGTCGGTCATGGTTGAGTCCGGATTCGATGGGCGCGGGATGCTGCCCGATCAACCCAGTATCGACATTCCCATGATGGGAAGGTCAAGGGCAGATTGCGCCCATCCTGCCACACCGGCGCGAAGCCCGCTGCGAGGCGGCTGCGTGACGGTCGGGCCCCGGCCGGGGCGCTCGCCCGGTCCGGCCCGGGACCGTCAGATCGCCGGCGGCGCGTTCAGCATCGCGTCGGCGACGTCCCGCTGCGCGTCGCTGCCATGCGCGCGCAACGCATCGGCGGCGCCCACGCGGTCGGCGGATTCCTTGTTCTGGCCCAGTTTCCACTTGCCGGTGAGCTTCGTGACCTCGATTTCGATGCCGACAATCGCGCCGACCATCTGCGCGATGAAATCCGGCGGCGCGTCGCCCATTTTCCACGGCTTCGCCTCACTGGCTTCCATCTTGCGCGTGAGCCTGGCAACGAGGCCGCGCACGAAGGCTTCGTCGTCGTGGACGACGATCCGGCCGTGCGCATGCACCACCATGTAGTTCCATGTGGGCACCTGGCGGTGCGTCTCGTGCTTGCTCGGATACCACGTGGGCGAGATGTACGCCGTCGCCCCCTGGAAGATCACCAGCGCGTCGGGGTTGCCGGCCGCTTCGCGCCACACCGGATTCGCGCGTGCCACGTGCGCGCGCAACGTCCCGAGCGGCCCGCGCGCGGGATCGAACTCGAACGGCACGTGGTTGGCGTCGAGCCCGTCCGGGCCGTTCGTGACAAGCGCGCCCAGCGGATACCGTTCGATCAGGCCATGCAGCACCTCGGGGCGGTTTTCTTCGAAATGGGCGGGGATATACATGCTGCGCTCCGTGCGGAGAATGATGTTTTTTGAATGAGCGAAAGGCGCCGGACGGGGTGCGAAAACCGGCCTGAAGTACACAGGACGCGTCACCGTTCGCCTTTGCGCTTGCCTGGCTGTCAAGGATACGATACAACCCGTTGTCGGGATCAGATTCGCGCGGCTTCACAGGTGACCCGGGGGGCGTCTGTGAACAGGGTCGCATGATCATCGGCACCCAATGGACCGCCTGTTCCGCAAGACCCACGAATGATAAAAAATCGACGAGAACTGTTTTCTTTTCATTGGGCCTGCGCGTCGCTTGCAGGCCTTGCGTTCCTCGCCGGTTGCGCTGCGGTGCCGGTGTCCTCGCCGAAATCCACCGGCTGGATCAAGGACGAAGTCGCGGATTCCTACGTGTTTGGCTATCCGCTCGTGCTGATGGATGTCGCGCGCGAGGCGGCCACGGGCACCGATCCGGGCCAGGCGCCCGTCAACACGCTGCGCCACGCGCAGGCTTTGCCGCCAGTCGGCGCGGGCCGCCCGACCACGCCGAGTCTCGATACGCTCGATTCGAGCGGCTGGCTCGACGTCAGCGAAGAACCCATCGTTGTCGTGTTACCCGATTCGCATGGCCGCTATCTCGACGCCCGCGCGCTCGACATGTGGACGAACGTGGTCTGGTCGACGGCGTTGTCCAGTGCACCGGCTGGCGCTCGCGTGGCAGGCATCAGGGCGCAGACCATCGCGTTCGTGCAGAAGGGCTGGCAGGGCGATCTGCCGGCGGGCGTGAAACGCGTCGAGGTTGCGACGCGTTACGTGTGGTTCACCGCGCGCATCCAGACGAACGGCTCGCGCGACATCACGGCGGTGCGCAAGCTTCAGCGCGGCATCCGCGTGGCGCCGCTCAGCGTCTTCAACGGCGACACGCGCGCGGCCACCGTCGTGACGCGCACGATGCCGCCCGAGACGAGCGTGGCGAGCGGCTCGCCCGCGAAGGTCGCCGCGTTCGATGCCACGGGCTTCTTTGGCCGGCTCGCGCAGGCGCTGGCGGACAATCCACCCGCGCCCGACGATCCGCACGCGCTGAAAATCCTCGGCGATCTCGGCGTGACGCCGGGCGCGCCGGTCCAGCTGCCCACCGGCGCCAGCGATGCCATTGCCGCCGGTCTTGCGGAAGGGCACGATCGCGTGGCGAGCGCGCCGACGAACGTGCTGAGCGCCAACGGCTGGCGCTGGTTTGGCGACGGCATCGGCAACTACGGGCCGGATTACACGTTGCGCGCCTATGCGGCGCACACGCAGCCGGGCATCGGCACGAAGGACGACGAAATCCGCGCCACCGTCGCGCAGGACAGCGACGGTCAGCCGCTGAACGGCGCGAACCGCTATGTGATCCATTTCGCGCCGAACCAGGTGCCGCCGGTGCGCGGCTTCTGGTCGGTCACGGCCTACACGACAGACGGCGCGCTCGGCGACACGAAGCCGCCGCGCGTGTCGGTCGGCGATCGCAACGGCGTGAAGCGCAATCGCGACGGCTCGCTGGATGTGACGGTTTCGGCCGTCCGCGTGAGGGCCGCGAACTGGCTGCCGGTGCCGCGCGGCGATTTTCAGCTCGTGATGCGCCTGTATGCGCCGAAGCCGCAGGCCGCCGACGGTTCGTGGCAACCGCCGGAAGTCGTGCGTCAATAAGCGCGCCTGCCGGCGGCGATGGCAATGAGTACGGTGTCGGCCGCAATCCAGGCCGGCCGCGCCTGATGCGTATTGCATGCGTCACGTCAAACGGCCGCGTGCCGGCGTCAAACGTTTCGCGAGGTTTGTTTCGCACATCGGATCGAGGACATATACTTTCCGCAGTCTGATTTTCGTCATCGCGGTGGGCTGCCGCCGCATCACCTGCGACCGAGCATGGCAAGCCTCAACAAAGCATCCCTCGCTTCTTCCCTGCAGGCCGTGCGCGACGTCGCGAACGGCCGCCGCACCCGGCGGGTCGTCATCGGCCTGCTGATCTTTCTGGTGCTGTTCGGTCTGATCGGCTTTTTTGCCGCGCCGCCGCTGATCCGGCATATCGCCGAGCAGCAACTGAGCAGGCAGCTCGACCGGCCGTCGACCATCGGCCGCATCGCGCTCAATCCGTACACGCTTAATTTCGAAGCCGATCGCGTGCATATCGGCGAGCGTGGCGGCGCGGGCAACTTCATCGATATCGAGCGGCTGATCGTGCAGCCGTCGTGGTCGTCGATCTTTCGCGGCGCGCCGGTCGTCGACGAAGTGCAGATCGATTCGCCGCGCTTTCATATCGTTCGCGAAGACGCGCAACGGTTCAACTTTACCGATCTGATCGAGAAATTCGCGAAGCAGCCGGCGAAGCCCAACAGCAAGCCGACGCTTTTCTCCGTATCGAATATCCGCATCGAGAACGGTCGCATCGAGTTCGACGACAAACTGCTCGGCGTGCAGCATGTTGTCGACCGCGTGTCGATCGGCATTCCGTTTATCGCGACGTTGCCGTCGAAGACCGACATCTTCGTCGAGCCGATGCTGCGCGCGCGCATCGACGGCAGCCCGCTTGCCATCGACGGCCGCACCAAGCCGTTCGCGGCATCGCGCGAATCGGAAGTGGCGCTGCGCTTCGACGGGCTCGACGTGCCGCGCATGCTGTCCTACGTGCCGGCGAAGCTGCCGGTCGTCGTGCAGGCCGGCAAGCTGTCGAGCGACCTGAAGGTGCATTTCGTGATGTCCAACGACGCGCCCACGTTGAGCATCACCGGCACCGCCGATCTCACCGATATCGACGTCGTCGATGAAAACAAGGCGCCGTTCTTCGCGGCGCGCGCGCTGCATGTCGCCGCGGCCTCGCTGGAGCCGCTCAAGAGCGTATTCCGCTTCGACGACATCCGGCTCGACGGGCCGAACGTGTATCTGTCGCGCGATCAGTCCGGCATGTTGAGCGTGCAGAAGATGTTCACGGCGGCGCCCGCCCAGGCATCGACCGAAAAAGAGGCGACCGCTGCATCCGCAGCATCCGGTTCAGCAGCCACGCCCGCGCAGGAAAAGGAAAAAGCCGCGCCTCCGCTCGATCTGTCGATCAGGACGTTCGCGCTGAACGACGGCGCGGTGCAGTTCCAGGATCAGGCGGTGTCCAGACCTGTCACGCTGGCGTTCAAGGGCATCCACGTTTCGCTTGCGGATTTCACGACGCTCGGCAAGCCGCCCGCGAAATACACGTTCGAGACGACGTTCGTCGATGGCGGTTCGCTGAGCGCGGCGGGCACGTTCGGCCTTGCCGCGAAAACCGCCGATTCGAAGATCGATCTCAAGTCGGCGCATCTGCCGCTTCTGCAGCCTTATATCGATGGCGTGACGGCCGCGCAGGTCATCGACGGCACACTCAGCCTGAACGCGAACGTCAGCGCGAACTGGGAGAAATCACCGGCCGCCTTGCAGGTCGGCGAATCCGAACTGGACCTGCAGTCGCTGAAGCTCGCGGCGCATGGTTCGAAGGATCCGGTTGTCGCGCTCGCGCAGGGGCGCGTGCAGGTGAAGTCAGTCGACGTTTCCGGCCGCAATGCCGATCTCACCGGCGTCGATCTGACTGGCCTGAACATCACGGCGCAGCGTCTGAAGGACGGCAGCATCGACCTCGCCGCGCTCGCCGGTCCGCACGAAACGCTCGCGGAACAGACGGCCGTGCGCAAGGTTCAGAAGGTGCAGGAGCAGGGGCCGGCCTGGCATTACCAGATCGGCGAGCTGAACCTGAAGGACGGCGCGGCCAGTTTCACCGACAACTCGACCGAACACCCGGTCAAGCTCAACGTCGCTCCGTTGCAGCTGAAAGTGCGGCAGATCAGCGACGACCTCTCCAAACCGCTGCCCGTCGACCTGCAGGCCACGCTCAATCGCAAGGGCACGCTCGGCTTGAGCGGCGACGTCACCGCGACGCCGCTCAAGCTCGCGTTGAAGGTACACGCCGACCGGCTCGACGCCGCGGCCTTCGAACCGTATTTCGGCAACAAGCTGAACGCGACGATTGCGAGCGCGCTGCTGAACGCATCGGGCGACCTCGCGCTGAGCCAGTCGGGCAAAGCGGACAAAGCACTGAGCGCGTCATACAAGGGCGACGTGGCGCTCGTCGACGTGCGCATGCTCGACAAGGCGACGTCCGACCCGTTCGCGGGCTGGCGCTCGCTCGCGCTCACGAGGCTGAAGGCGAACTACGACGCGCGCGGCACCGACGTCGACGCCGGCAGGGTGACGTTCAACGGCTTCTACGGCCGCGTGCTGCTCGATGCGCAAGGCAAGCTGAACCTGAAGGACGTGGTCGCGCAGGAGTCGGGCGCCGCGAAATCGCTGACGCGCGACAAGGGCGGCAAGGAGCCGATTCCGCTGACGCCGCAATCGGCGTCCGAGGCCGCGATGGCTTCGGCGCCCGCACCGGCTTCGACGTCCGCGACCGTGACCGCGGCTACGGCACCCACGAGCCCGGTGAAGTTGCACTTCGGCCAGCTCGTGCTGCAAAACGGGCGCGTGACGTACACCGACAACTTCATCAAGCCGAACTTCACCGCGAATCTCGTCGCGATAAAGGGGACGATCGGCGCGTTCGGCACGCAGTCGACCACGCCCGCGCCCGTCGACGTCGCCGCGAAGCTCGCGGCGAACGGACCGCTTTCGATTCGCGGCACGGTCAATCCGCTGATCCCGAAGCCCGCGCTCGATCTGACCGCGAGCGCGCACGACATCGAGCTCACGAACCTCACGCCGTATTCGGCGAAGTACGCCGGCTATCCGATCACGAAGGGCAAGCTCAACGTCGATCTGCACTACAAGCTCGACAACGACCAGTTGAGCGCGAACAATCACCTGTTCATCGATCAGCTCACGTTTGGCGACCATGTCGATAACGACACCGCGACGAAGCTGCCCGTGCGTCTCGCGATCTCGCTCCTGAAAAACCGGCGCGGCGAGATCGACGTGAACATTCCGGTATCGGGCTCGCTGGCGAATCCGCAGTTCAGCATCGGCAGCCTGATCTGGAGCGCGATCGTGAACCTGGTCGAGAAGGCCGTGACCGCGCCGTTCTCGCTGCTTGCGAACGCGTTCGGCGGGAATGGCGAGGAACTGGGTTACGTCGAATTCGATCCGGGTTCGGCGAAACTCACGGACGCGTCCACCGCGAAGCTCGACACGATCGCGAAAGCGCTCGAAGACAAGCCATCGATCCGCATCGACCTGACCGGCCGCGTCGATCCCGCGACTGACGTGCCGGCGTTGCGCACGCAGTACGTCGACCGGCTGGTGAAGGCGCAGAAGATCAAGGACACGGTGGGTAATGGCGAGAGCGTGGATACGTCGTCGATCACGGTCGACCCGAAAGAGTACGACAAGTATCTGACCAAAGCGTACAAGGATGCGGACTTCAAGAAGCCGCGCAACTTCATCGGCCTCACGAAGTCGATGCCCGACGACGACATGAAGAGCGCCATCGCCGAACATGCGCCCATCGACGACGACGCCCTGCGCAGTCTCGCGCAGCGGCGCGCGCAGGCGGTGCAGCAGTACTTCGACGGGAAAGTGGACAGCAGCCGGGTTTTCATCGTCGCGCCGAAGCTGACCGCCGA
>CALFSF010000397.1 GCA_937917025.1 uncultured Paraburkholderia sp. | reverse complement strand
GCGTGCCCGCGAGCGGCCGAATCGTCACGATGCGGTCCTCGCCGCGCTTTTCCTGACGCACCAGAATTTCCGGCGAAGCGCCGACCACATGGAATTCACCGAAGTTGTAGTAATACATATACGGCGACGGATTCAGCGAGCGCAGTGCGCGATACAGCGAAAGCGGATTGTCGCGATACGGTTTCGTCAGACGCTGGCCGACCTGAACCTGCATCAGCTCGCCGGCCGCGACATATTCCTTCGCCTTGCGCACGGCGGCGAGGTAATCGTCTTTCGCGAACTCGCGATAGATCTCGGTGCGCACGCTGGCGGACGTCACCGGCGGCTGAACGGTCGTGCGCAGACGCTGGCGCAGTTCGCGCAGGCGCTGCTTTGCTTTCGTGTACGCCTCGGGCACGGCCGGGTCGGCGTAGACCACGAGGTACAGCTTGCCGGCGAGGTTGTCGATCACCGCGACTTCTTCGGTGAGCAGCAACTGGATGTCGGGCAGGCCGAGATCGTCGGGCGGCGCGGTGTGCGCGAGCTTTTTCTCGATGTAGCGCACCGCGTCATAGCCGAAATAGCCGGCGAGGCCGCCGCTAAACCGCGGCAGGCCGGGACGTTGCGCGACCTTGAAACGCGCCTGGAACTGCTGGATGAACGCGAGCGGATCGCCTGCGTGCGTCTCGACGACCTTGCCGTCTTTCACCACTTCGGACACGCCGCTGCGGGTGCGCACGAGCGTACGTGCCGGCAGACCGATGAACGAATAGCGGCCGAACCGCTCGCCGCCCACCACCGATTCGAGCAGGAACGAGTTGGCGCCGTTGCGCTCCGGCTGCGCGAGCTTCAGATACAGCGATAGCGGGGTTTCGAGGTCGGCGAGCGCCTCGGCGATCATCGGGATGCGATTGAAGCCCTCGTTCGCGAGGGACTGAAATTCGAGTTCGGTCATGTTCCGATCCTGTTCGTGCGTCCGGCACAACGTGCGTGTGCTTCGGATAAGACGGGGGCGTTGCGCTTGCCGGCCGGGCTTTCTGTGTCTTTCGACAGGGAGACGCCGATCGCTGCGTGCTGTCCCGGGAACGCGTGCACGCTCACATGACGCAACGGTACCGCGATGGATACACGAAGGCCAGATGAAGCGATGCAACGGTTACCAGCGTAAAACTCGGGAAGCGCGCGAGAAGCGCAGCGAAGTAAAAAACGGTTGCCGAAGACGGGCTTCAGCGTACCTCAGGCGAGGTTAGCGCGACCAGCGACGCCAGGGCCAGGCTCCCCGGTCGATGCTGCTCAGACTCCGTTTTTTATTCAGAAACATGAGGATGATGGACTTATAAAGTCGGTGATTGGTGCGCTGCGATGGCTTGAGCGGCATCGAGCAGCGAAGCAACTATACCATCCGATTTTATTGTTTGTACAGACTGGCCATGGTTGTAGCCGTACGGCACCGTCAACGTGGCCATACCGGCGGCGCGGCCGGCCATCGCGTCGTTTTCCGAGTCGCCGATCGCGACCGTTGCCTGCGGCGCGACCTGCATTTCGGCGCACGCGGTGATCATGGGTAGCGGGTCGGGTTTCTTTTTCGCGAGCGTGTCGCCGCCGATCACGACGCTGAAATAGCCGACGAGCCCATATTGCGTGAGCAGCTGCACCGCAAATCGACGCGGCTTGTTCGTCACGCATGCGAGTTTGAGGCCGGCGTCGCGCATCGCCTTCAGGCCCGCTTCGACGTCAGGATAGAGACGCGTGTGCGTGCCGTTGATCTTCGAATACTCTTCCTGGTAGATCGCGAGCGCCTCATCGAAGCGATCCTGCGCGTGCTCCGCCTCGAAACGCGGCGCGAGCACGCTGCGAATCAGATGTTCCGAGCCCTTGCCGACGTATTCGACTACTTCCTCACGCGACGTTTCCGCCGCGTCGAGCTGCGCGAGCATGCCGTTCAGCCCGGCGGTGAAATCGTCGGCCGTATCGACCATGGTGCCGTCGAGGTCGATGATCGCGGCCTCGATGCGGGGGCCACTGAAAACAGGTGCGGGGAAGGTGGGCGTCGCAGTCATGTTCGGGGTTTGCCGGCCGTGTGTGGTGGACGCGCGTGATGACTCATTTGCTGTGCGACGGGTGCTCGACCTGGGCAAGCGCTGCGCGGATCTCGTCGATGACGGCCTTGTAGTCAGGTTTGCCGAAGATCGCCGAGCCCGCCACGAACGT
>CALFSF010000396.1 GCA_937917025.1 uncultured Paraburkholderia sp. | reverse complement strand
ATTCGGGCGACGGCGGCCGGTGCGTCGTTTGTATGCAGCGTCGAAAGTACAAGATGTCCGGTTTGTGCGGCCTTGACCGCGACGTCGGCTGTTTCCTGATCGCGAATTTCGCCGACCATGATGACGTCCGGGTCCTGACGAAGGAACGCACGCAGTGCGACGGCGAACGTGAGCCCGGCTTTTTCGCGGACACTGACCTGGTTGATCCCCGCCATCTGGATTTCAGACGGGTCTTCGACCGAGCAAACATTGCGCGATTCGGCGTTCAGCATTTGCAGGAAGCAGTACAGCGAGAGCGTCTTGCCGCTGCCGGTCGGCCCGGTGACGAGCATCAGCCCGTGCGGCGCGCGAATCGCCGCTTCCACTGCATCCCGCTGGACGGGGTCGAGCCCGAGTGCGTCGAGCGAAAGCTGTGCCGGTAACGCTTCGAGACGCCGCAGCACGAGCTTTTCGCCATGCAGCGTGGGCAGCGAGTTGACGCGATAGTCCTCCGTGCGCCCGGCCGCCGCGGCGAGCCGCAGGCGGCCGTCCTGCGGGATACGTCGCTCGGCGATGTCCATTCGGGCGAGCACTTTCACGCGGGTGATGAACGCGTCGCGCAGATGCGCGGGCGGACGCGCGATCTCATGCAGCACGCCATCGACGCGCAAGCGAATCCGCCAGTCATGTTCACCAGGCTCGATATGCAGATCCGACGCGTTCCGGTTTGCGGCTTCAACCAGTGTATCGGCGAGTAGCCGCACTGCAGGCGTGGTGTCGGAATCCGGCCCGGCGGGAACGTCCACGTCCTGACGCAGACGCATGGAAGCCTGCGTCGCGCCGGTGCCGCCGAACGTGCGCGACACAGGCGGCGTAATCGTGCGGGGTGCGGACTTCCCATGAACTGGTGCAGCCTCACCATCATGACCAGAGGCGCGTGACGCCGCCGAAGACGCGGCGCGCGAAGTGAGAGAGTGCATCGAAATCCGGCCTGGGGCCGCCTGCAGAACGCGATAACTTCATCATCGTTGCAGCCGGTCTTGCGCGCCACCTGGCCGGATGGCTAGTCTCGCGCGGCCTTCCTCGGCTTCGTGCCGGTGCGCGTAGCCGGACGGAAAATCTTGACCGTACGAATCGCCTGATCGTCGCTTCGCAGCACTTCGAGTTTTACCTCGCCGATGCGAACGCATACGTCGCCTTCGGGAATTTCTTCGAGCATTTCGAGAATCAGGCCGTTGAGCGTTTTCGGTCCGTCGGTGGGCAGCGCGAGTTGCAGCCAGCGGTTCAGTTCCCGCAGCGGCATGCCGCCGGTCACGATGCATTCGCCGTTGTCGTCCCAGCCGCCCTGCGAACTGGCGCCGCGCGGAATGGACGTCGTGAACTCGCCGATCAGTTCTTCGATGATGTCTTCTGGCGTCACGAGGCCTTCGAGCTCGCCGTATTCATTGACGACGAGTGCCGTGCGCTGGCGACTCTCCTGAAAATACTGAAGCTGCTGGAACACCGGCGTGCCGGTCGGCACGAAGTACGGCTCGGCGAGCAGCTCGCGCAGCGTCTCGCGCTCCAGTTCCTGATTGTGGAGCGCGGCGAGCGTCTTTCTGACATGCAGCACGCCAAGCACCCGGTCGATATCGCCTTGATAGACGATCAGCTTGTTGTGATAGCAGGTTTCGAGCTGATGCAGGATCTGGTCGAACGGTGCATCGAAGTCGAGCGCCTCGATCCGGCGACGCGGAATCATCACGTCGTCGACGGAAATGTTTTCGAGGTCGAACAGGTTGAGCAGGATGCTGCGGTGCTTGGTCGGCATGAAACTGCCGGATTCGAGCACGATGGTACGCAGTTCCTCCGTGGACAGACGCTGGTCGCGCCCGCCCTTGGTATTGATGTGCAACAGGCTCAGGATGCCGTTCGCGAAGAGATTGACGAACCACACCAGCGGCCGCGCGATGCGCATCATCGGCGCGATCAGCAGGCTGGCGGGCAGCGCGATTTTTTCCGGAAACGTCGCGCCGACGATCTTCGGCGTGATTTCCGCGAACACGATGATCAGAAACGCGACGATGCCGGTCGCAACCGGCAGCACCATATTGTCATGCCCAAACGTGTGCAGCGCGATGGACGTCGTCAGTACGGGAATGATCGTGTTCAGCAGGTTGTTGCCGATCAGGATCACGCTCAGCAGCTGATCCGTATGCGTGAGCAGCATCTGCGTGGTTTTCGCGCCGAGCGTGCCCTGTGTGGCGAGATGCTTCAGGCGATGCCGGTTCAGCGCCATCATCGCCGTTTCGGAAATGGAAAAGAAACTGGAGCAGATGAGCAGTACAAAGACGGCGCTGATTTGCGCCCATAAGGGAATTTGGTCCACGCGTCGTGAAGTAGAGGAAAAGGGGAATGAAGGGAAATATAGCAGAGGGTGTTGCCGGTGCCCGCCTGACCGGATGGCACAGGATTCCGCGCATCGAGGCTGGGAACCTCCGCGGGCGAAAAAAAACCGCGCATTTGCGCGGTTTTTTCAGATTCTGGTCGGGGTGAGAGGATTCGAACCTCCGGCCTCTACGTCCCGAACGTAGCGCTCTACCAGGCTAAGCTACACCCCGAATTGGTCTTACTTGGACTGCTGCTGCTTTTCAGTCTCGTTCAAGACTGTCTTGCCGTCGAGTAAGAACATAATTCTAGCAGGCTTTCTTTGTAAATGGAATCTGGAAACGAAGAAATTGCTGCCGCAGCCGCTTGCGCCTCCTGCTTCGCGCACTCGAGCGTGTGATCCAGCGCGCCTGAGCGCGTGATCGCCTCGAAAATGGTTTCAAAGCGATCGGTGCCGCCCTGTTCGATGGCTTCGCGCGCGAGCGTCGACTGTTCTGGCGTTCCGCGTTCGATCAGGTAAATGAGCGGCAGCGTCGGTTTGCCTTCGCGCAGGTCGTCGCCCGCGTTCTTGCCCATCGATTCGGCAGTGCCCGTGTAGTCGAGCCAGTCGTCCATGATCTGGAAGGCCGTGCCGATACGCCGGCCGAATTCCGCCGCTGCCGATTCGATCGTCGCATCCGCGCCGGCGAGCACTGCGCCCAGCTGGGCGGCCGCCTCGAAGAGCTTCGCCGTTTTATAGCGGATCACCTGCATGTAGCGGGCTTCGTCGACGTCGGCGTCGTGCATGTTCAGAAGCTGCAGCACCTCGCCTTCGGAGATGATGTTCGTCGCCTCGGACAGGATCTCCATCACGCGCATCTTGCCGACGCCCACCATCATCTGGAACGAGCGCGAATACAGGAAATCGCCGACCAGCACGCTCGCCGCGTTGCCGAACAGCGCATTCGCGGTCTGCCGGCCGCGGCGCAGATCCGATTCGTCGACCACGTCGTCATGCAGCAGGGTGGCCGTATGGATGAACTCCACGACCGCCGCCAGTTCGTGCCGGTGCCCCGTGGTTTCGCCCAGCGCGCCGGCCACGAGCAGCAGCAGCGCTGGACGCAGGCGCTTCCCGCCGGCACTGATGATGTACTCGGAGATCTGGTTGATCAGCATCACCTCCGATGCCAGACGATGCCGGATAACGCGATTCACCTGCTGCATGTCTTCGGCGATCGGAGCGAGGAGGCTGGCGGCGTTGGGGGAGGGGGTGGCAGTCGACGACATGATGGCGAAAAGGGGTAGTGCCGCGAATTATAAGGCGAATCGCGGCCATTCCGCGCCGCAGCCTGCGAGATCGCTGCAGGAATGGCCATCTGGCCAGGCCCGGCGGCCTTCCCCGCGGGATGTCAGCAGCTTTTGACCGCGCAGCTAACTCTATGTATAATCACGGGTTTCCGCGCGTGGTGCGTGGGGAAAATGAATACAGAGTGAGGTTCTCAATGTACGCGGTCATAAAAACCGGCGGCAAGCAGTATAAGGTTGCTGTCGGCGAAAAATTGAAAGTAGAACAGATACCGGCAGACATTGACGCTGAAATCACGCTCGACCAGGTTCTCGCGGTAGGCGAAGGCGAATCGATTAAGTTCGGTACGCCGCTGGTCAGTGGGGCTTCCGTCAAGGCTACCGTCGTGTCCCAGGGTCGTCACGCAAAAGTGACCATCTTCAAGATGCGTCGCCGGAAGCACTACCAGAAGCATGGCGGCCACCGCCAGAACTACACCGAACTGCGCATCGACGCGATCAACGCGTAAGCGCACCGGTCAAGGAGCTAACAAATGGCACACAAAAAGGCAGGCGGATCGTCCCGGAACGGCCGCGACTCCGAGTCGAAACGACTTGGCGTGAAAGTGTACGGCGGTCAGGCGATCAACGCTGGCGGCATCATCGTGCGTCAACGGGGCACGCGTATGCACCCGGGTGAAAACGTCGGCATCGGCAAGGATCACACCCTGTTCGCGCTGACGGACGGCCACGTCAAGTTCACGACGAAAGGCGCCGACAAGAAGCATCTGGTCAACGTAGTCCCGGCAGCAGCCTGAGTTTATTCAGGCACGGGCTTCAGGACCGGAACAAAGGCCCCGCGAAGTTGGCGGGGCTTTTTTTATTGCCGCGGAGCGTGACGGTTGGCCATCCGGATGATTGGTCAACGCGCGACAGTCGCGGCAAAATGGCATTAAACACGGGACGGAGCGACTCATGAAGTTCATTGACGAAGCGAGGATTGAAGTCATCGCCGGCGACGGAGGGGATGGCAGCGCGTCGATGCGCCGCGAGAAGTTCGTCCCATTCGGTGGCCCGGACGGTGGCGACGGCGGCCGCGGCGGTAGCGTGTATGCAGTTGCGGACCGCAACATCAACACGCTGATCGACTACCGGTACGCAAAGAAGCACCAGGCGCGCAACGGCGAAAACGGCCGTGGCTCGGACTGCTACGGCAAGGGCGGCGACGATATCACGTTGCGCATGCCGGTCGGCACGACGATCCTCGATATGGAAACGGGCGAGCTGATCGCCGACCTCACCGAACACAACCAGTCGGTTCAGATCGCAGCCGGCGGTTCGGGTGGCCTCGGCAACCTCCACTTCAAATCGAGCACGAACCGCGCGCCGCGTCAGAAGACAGACGGCAAGCCGGGCGAGCGCCGCATGGTGCGTCTGGAGTTGAAGGTGCTGGCGGACGTCGGTCTGCTCGGCATGCCGAACGCCGGCAAGTCGACGTTTATCTCATCGGTGTCGAATGCGAAGCCGAAGATCGCCGACTATCCGTTCACGACGCTCGCGCCGAATCTGGGTGTCGTGCGCGTCGGGCCAAGCCGCAGTTTCGTCATTGCCGATATTCCCGGCCTGATCGAAGGCGCAGCGGAAGGCGCGGGCCTCGGCCATCAGTTCCTGCGACATCTGCAACGCACGGGGCTGTTGCTCCATATCGTCGATCTCGCGCCGTTTGACGACGCGGTCGATCCCGTCGTCGAGGCGCGGGCGATCGTCAACGAACTTCGTAAGTACGATGAGTCGCTCTACGACAAGCCGCGCTGGCTCGTGCTGAACAAGCTCGACATGGTGCCGGACGAGGAGCGCGCGGAGCGGGTCGCCGATTTCCTGAAGCGCTATGAATGGAGTGGCCCGGTCTACGAGATTTCGGCGCTCACGGGCCAGGGTTGCGAGAGCCTGATTTACGCCATCTACGACCACATCGCGGCGCACTCCGACGCCCAGCGCGCGGCTGAGGCCGAAGACCTGGCCGCCGACGTCCGTTTCCGCGAAAAGCCAGAGGGCGAAGCCGGCGCGGAAGCCGTCCAGCCGCAGGAATAACCGCCCGTCGCTTCAAGGCCTGCACGCTCCGTGAGACCGGACGTGCAGGCAGGCATCACGCATTTTCTTGGGAGGCCGCGCACAATGCGTTCCGTCATCGCCGATTCCCGGCGCCTCGTAGTGAAAGTCGGTTCGAGTCTCGTGACAAATGACGGGCGCGGGCTCGATCATACGGCGATCGGTCGCTGGGCGGCCCAGATCGCAGCGTTGCGGGAGCAGGGCAAGGAAGTCGTCCTCGTCAGTTCGGGCGCGATTGCGGAGGGTATGCAGCGGCTTGGCTGGACGAAGCGTCCGCGCGAGATCGACGAATTGCAGGCGGCTGCGGCTGTCGGCCAGATGGGGCTCGCGCAGGTGTACGAAAGCCGCTTTGCCGAACACGCGATTCGCACCGCGCAGATTCTGCTCACGCACGCCGATCTGGCCGATCGCGAACGCTATCTGAACGCGCGCTCGACGCTGCTCACGCTTCTGCGGCTCGGCGTCGTGCCGATCATCAACGAGAACGACACGGTCATCACCGACGAAATCAAGTTCGGCGATAACGACACGCTAGGCGCTCTGGTCGCGAACCTCATCGAAGGCGATGCGCTGGTGATCCTGACCGACCAGCAGGGCCTTTACACGGCGGATCCGCGCAAGGATCCGGCGGCAAAGCTTGTCGAGCAGGCCGATGCCGGTGCGCCGGAACTCGAGGCCATGGCGGGCGGCGCGGGTTCGAATATTGGCCGCGGCGGCATGCTGACCAAGATTCTCGCCGCGAAGCGCGCGGCGCACAGCGGTGCGAACACGATCATCGCGAGCGGACGCGAGCCGGACGTCCTCGTGCGGCTCGCTTCGGGCGAGGCGATCGGCACGCAGTTGATCGCGCGCACCGCGCGAATCGCTGCGCGCAAACAATGGATGGCGGACCATTTGCAGGTTCGCGGTCACGTTGTCATCGATGATGGCGCGGTCCAGAAACTGACCGCGGACGGCAAGAGTCTTTTGCCGATTGGCGTCGTCGGCGTGCAGGGTGTGTTTGCGCGCGGCGAGGTCATCGCGTGTCTGAGCGCCGCGGGGCGTGAGGTTGCGCGCGGCCTGACCAACTACAGCAGCGCGGAAGCAAAGCTGATCCAGCGACGCGCCAGCACCGATATCGAGTCGGTGCTTGGCTACATGCTCGAACCGGAGTTGATCCACCGGGACAACCTGGTGCTGGTTTGATAACCGGTTGTCCGAAGGGCGCCGAACCGTGCCGGATCGTGAGCAGATCAGGCGCAGCGAGCTCTTTCCAATGCTCCGTAAATGAGCGTGAACCGGTCCGGTTCGTCCGCCGGTGTCATCTGCGTTGCCCACGCAAAAAATCCGCTCCCTGAAAAGGAAGCGGATGTTTTCATCACCGGCTCACTGTGCCGACACACGCAGCGATGCCAATCAACCGGGAATTTAACTGCCAGCGCGCGGTCGGCGACCACCGGGCGTCACACAACCGCCGCGCCTGCTGGCACCTACCGGATCAGCGTGCTCTGCGTCCGGTGAAACTGAACGTTTTCCACGATCCGTTTCGCGTTCGCGAGCGGAATCTTGTTCGCGCAGAAATAGTCCTGATACAGCGCTGCGTGATAGGCGTTCAGCTCGCCGTTTT
>CALFSF010000395.1 GCA_937917025.1 uncultured Paraburkholderia sp. | reverse complement strand
AGGTCGGCCGAGAACTCGAGATCGCCGAAGCCGCATACGGCGAGCCGCGACGGCACGTCGAGGCCGCGCGCCCTTGCCCCGCTCAGCACGCCGAGCGCGAGCAGATCGGAGCCGCAGAACACCGCGTCGACATCCGGGCGCTCCGCGAGAATCGTGGCAAACGAATTGCGCCCCTGCGCCACCGAGCTTGGCGGGTTGACGAGAACCTGCGCGACATTGTCGATGCCATGACGCGCCATGGTCTGGATAAAGCCCTCGCGACGGGCCATCGCGCGTTCGTCGTTGGCCGAGATAATGGCGGGACGCAGCTTGCCGCGCGCCAGAAAGCGCTCCGCCACGGCAACCCCGGCGTCGTGGTGCGAGAAGCCGACCAGCATGTCGACCGGCGTGTCGGTCATGTCCCACGTCTCGACGGTTGGAATATTGACGTTCAGGAGCCGCGCGCGCAGCGCCGACGAACGCGCCACGCCGATCAGCAGCAATCCCTCCGGACGCCGGCTCAGCAACGCGTCGAGCACCTGGCATTCGTCGACGTCGCTGTAGCCGCTCAGGCCCAGCAAAACCTGGTAGCCGGCACTCGACATCGCGTTACTGAATGCCTGGATGGATGCGGCGAACAGCGAGTGGGTCACGGTCGGCACGATTGCGGCGATGAGCCGCGACCGGGACGACGACAGGCTGCCGGCCAGCCGGTTCGGCACATAGCCGAGCTGCTGGACGGCAAGCTGGATGCGCTTGAGCGTTTCCGGCGCGACAACCTGCGGATTGTTGAGCGCACGCGACACCGTGATCGGCGACACGCGCGCCAGCGTCGCGACTTCGATTAGACGGACTTCCCGTGGTCCACCACGCAGCCGTTTGCCGGCAAACGGCGCCACTTTTTCTTTTGGGCTGGGCATTAATAGTGTGATTCACAGTCTGCACAATTGTTACGCGGAAATCGCCAGAAGGGCGGATCGGAAACGTCTTCCCGGGCCGCCCTTCCAGATTGTGCGCGAATCAGAGTCTACCTTACGCCGCGGGCCTTTCCGCAACAAACCACGAGCCGTCGCCCGCCTTCAGGGCCGCGTTCAGGCAGACGTGGTGTGCTGCCCGTGCAGCTTCACCGGCGTCATGCGCGGCATCAGCAGATGAATGACACCGAGCGCGACCAGATAGGCCGACGCACCGACAGCGAAGAGCGCCCAGTACTGGCCCGTGCGCTGCAACGTCTCGCCGATCACGCCTGAGTAGAAGAACGAGCCGACCATGCCGGCCACGCCGCCGATACCGATCACGGTGCCAACCAGCCGGCGCGGGAACACGTCGCCAACCGTCGTGACAAGATTCGCGGACCACCCCTGGTGCGCAGCGGCGGCGAGGCCAACGGCAAACACCGCGTACCACAGGCTCTGGAAATGCGAGAGCGTGGCGATCGGCAGCACGCACACCGCGCAGATGCCCATCGCGACCTTGCGCGCGACGTTCGGCTTGTTCGAGCGCTTCATCAGGCGGGACGACAGCCAGCCGCCGGCCACGCTGCCGCCGGATGCCATCGCGTAAATGACGATCAGCGGCAGGCCAAGATTGCTGATGTCGATGTGCCGCGACTCGTTGAGCCATTTCGGCAGCCAGAACAGATAGAACCACCACACCGGATCGGTCAGCAGCTTGCCGAAAATGAACGCCCAGGTTTCGCGGTATCCGAGCACCGAAAGCCAGCTCACGGACTGCTCGACGCCTTCGTCGCGGTCCGCGTTGATGTACTCCAGCTCGCCGCTCGACACCGACGGATGATCCGCGGGCGGACGGTACACCAGCAGCCACACGGCCAGCCAGACGAACCCGGTCGCGCCTGCCACGACGAACGTCGCGCGCCAGCCCCACATGACGGCGGCAACCGGCACGAACGCGGGCGCGACGATCCCGCCGATGGTGGCGCCCATGTTCCACAGGCCGGTGGCGAGCGCGCGTTCCTTCTTCGGAAACCACGTGGCCGTGGTGCGGATGGCGACCGGGAAGTTGGCCGCCTCGCTGAAGCCCAGCAGACCGCGCACGGCGGCGAAGCCCGGGACGGTCGCCGCCGCTGCGTGCAGCATCGCGGCGAGGCTCCACATCGCCATCGCGCTGCCGTAGACCACTTTGGTGCTGATCCGGTCGGCGATCCGGCCGAACGTGGCGAGACCCACTGCGTAGGCGACGGTGAACACCATCACGGTCTGCGCATACTGGATCTGGTTCCACCCGATATCTTTCTGCAGCAGCGGGGCCAGCAACCCCAGCATCTGACGATCCATGTAGTTGATCGTCGTCGCGAAAAAGATCAGCGCGCAAATGGTCCATCTGTATCGTCCGCTGGCCGCTTTCTGCGCAACGGACGTGGCTCCTGCGATTTTCATCGGTGTCTCCGCAAGTTTTTTATGGATGGTATCGCTGTCATTTCAGATCGACCGACAACGCACCTTGACCGTACAGCTTTAGGGCGAAATGGTATCGCTGTCATTTCGTGCTGTCTAGTTGTTTTGGAAACCGCAGTGAACGAGGGATCCGACGAGAAAGTGCATGGCAGGCAGACGAGAAAGGCGCTCCAGTTTTCTGGAGAAGGGTCTGCTACGCTGCCCCAGGCTCGCGTTTGTCTTTTCTCTGGAGAGACGATAGACTAAGCCCAATTAGCTAAGCCAAGGAGGCGCTATGGCCACCATCACGGTCAACATGCACGAGGCCAAAACCAGTTTGTCGCGGCTGGTCGAGAAGGCGATACAGGGTGAATCCGTTGTAATCGCCAGGGCCGGCAAGCCGATGGTGCGGATCGTTCCTATAGACACCCCGGTGCCCGCCAGCAAGAAGCGGATCGGATTCCTCGCAGGCCAGGTCACCGTCCCGGACGCGCAGGTGTTCAACGAGTTAGGCCGCGAGGAAATCGCCACGATGTTTGGCGGTGACGAATGAAGTTGCTGCTCGACACGCATGTGCTGTTATGGACGTCCGTTGCCAGCGAGGACATTCGCTCGAATGGCTCGCTGTCGGGGGAAGCGCGCGGCCTGATCGAGGACGAGGAAAACGAACTGCTGTTCAGCGCAGCCAGCGTGTGGGAAGTGGCCATCAAGAACGCGCTCGGCAAACCTGACTTCAAGGTAGACCCGCACCTTTTCCGCCGGGCGCTGCTGGACAATGGTTATATCGAGCTGGCCATCAGCAGCGCGCACACGGCGGCCGTTGCCAACCTGCCGGCCCGTCACAAAGACCCCTTCGATCGATTGCTGATTGCTCAAGCGACCGTCGAAGGCATCACCCTTCTAACCAATGACGAAACGGTCGCCGCGTACACCGCGAGCCCAATTCGCCTGGTGAAATAGCGAATACAGGCTGCGCGCGCTCGCGGCGTACAGCCCGGCTTCAAAGGTCGCACGGCCGCCGG
>CALFSF010000394.1 GCA_937917025.1 uncultured Paraburkholderia sp. | reverse complement strand
AGATGGCCGGGGCAACGGTCAGGAGAAGCGCTTGATCGCCCTGAGCGCAGAATCGCCAACTTCGGTGAGACGCCACTGCTGGAGGCCGGACGCGAGCTTTTCGAGCTGGACGAGCTGACGTTCGAGGAGCGCGTCGAGTTCGTCGCGTTCCATGTCGGTCTGATTCGGGGAGTCTTTCACGAGCAACAACGTGGCGAATTCATGCGGACTCAGCATTGTTCTCTCCATGTCAATGTTCCCGGGATCGCGCGCAAGGCGCCAGCACAGCGCAGAACATCCGGCTGTACGGCAGCGGCATGGCGCTCACCCCGGCGCGCACGGTATGCACGTCGGGGAACTGGAGTGTAGTCAACCGCACGCAGAACGCCAAACCGTCCCCGGAAAATTTTCCCGTTGACAGAAAGGCGCGCTCGCGGCGGTCGGGCTTCGCCGCCAGATACTTGATTTCACTCGAAGTTTCGCGTGCGGTGCAGCAAACGCAGTGCGCATGTCGTAACGCCGCGCACGGCGGGCGCGACAGCCGCGGTTATTCGGCGACGTAGACCTGCGTGCCGGCGTTCGTGAGGCTTTCGGTCATGTCGGGCGGCGGCGCCGCATCGGTGAAAAGCGCGTCGATCTGGTCGAGATGGCCTTGCCGGACGAGTGCCGGGCGGCCGAACTTCGAATGGTCGGCGGCGAGAAAAACGGTGCGCGCATGTTCGATGATCGCTTCCGCGACGCGCACTTCCCGGGTGTCGAAATCGCGCAGCGTGCCGTCCGTCTCGATGCTCGACGTGCCGATGATCGCGAAGTCGACCTTGAACTGGCGGATGAAATCGATCGCGAGTTCGCCTACGATCCCTTTGTCCCACGGCCGCACGATGCCGCCCGTCACCAGCACTTCGCAGTCGGGGTAGCCGCTCATCATGCTGGCGACGTTCAGGTTGTTGGTGATCACGCGTAACCCGCGATGGCGGTTGAGCGCGCGCGCCACCTCCTCAGTCGTCGTGCCGAGGTTGATGAAAAGCGATGCCTGATCGGGAATGTGAGTGGCCACCAACGTGGCGATGCGGCGTTTTTCGTCGTGGAACATCCGTTGTCGCGCGGTGTACGAGACGTTCTCGGAACTGGTCGGCAGGCTGGCGCCGCCGTGATAGCGCCGCAGGAGATTCATGTCCGCGAGCCAGTTCACGTCGCGCCGGATGGTCTGCGGTGTCACATCGAAGTGCGCCGCCAGGTCGTCGACGGTCACGAACCCGTCGCGCTGGACCCATTCGAGCAGTTCCTGCTGGCGTGCGTTCAGGGTCAGGCGTGGGTCTCGGGTCATGGCGAAAGGTCGTTTGCCGTGGTTCAGCGGCGCGAGCCGTGGCGCGCCTCCGACGGGCAAGGTATTGGAGTCGACGTATTGTAAGACCTTCAGGCAGGTTGCCTGCAAGGCAACCGGTATGCACGGTCGGCGGTCAGGATTCAGACGTTCACTGCATTTATTCAGTCAATAAATGAATTTGTTTTTTGTGCCCGAACACGGTGCAATTTCGGGTTCCCGTTTCCGGTGGTTCGACGTCGTACGACGCGTCGGTCCACGTATTACAGAGAGTGTCCGACATGACCCGCTTCAACTGGCAAAACCCTTATCCGACACCGCGTCTGCCGGTCTTTGCCCGCAACATCGTCTCGACTTCGCATCCGCTCGCGGCCCAGGCCGGCCTCCGTATGCTGTGGAAGGGCGGCAATGCGGTGGACGCGGCGATCGCGGCGGCGGCGGCCATCACGGTGGTCGAGCCGGTGTCGTGTGGCCTCGGCGGCGATGCATTGGGGCTCGTGTGGGACGGCAGGAGGCTGCACGGGTTGAACCCGTCGGGCGTGGCCCGGGCGGCATGGAA
>CALFSF010000393.1 GCA_937917025.1 uncultured Paraburkholderia sp. | reverse complement strand
TCGAAGGCATTACCGAGCGCTTCGAACTGTTCATCACGGGCCGCGAAATCGCCAATGGCTTCTCGGAGCTGAACGATCCCGAAGATCAGGCCGCGCGCTTCAAGAAGCAGGTCGAACAGAAAGACGCCGGCGACGAAGAAGCCATGTTCTACGACGCGGACTACATCCGCGCGCTGGAACACGGCATGCCGCCGACGGGCGGCTGCGGCATCGGCATCGACCGCCTCGTGATGCTGCTCACCGACAGCCCGAGCATCCGCGACGTCATTCTCTTCCCGCATCTGCGTCGCGAAGACTGATGGGTTTTTAGACCCGCTGCGCCCGGTGCAACGCCGGGCGCATCCGATGGTTTGTAACTATCGGTAAAAGCTGCGTACCCAGCGCCGCGCTATCCGCAGTCGATTACGGCCGCGTCCCTGCACACTCCCGACACGCTCCCGGATGCCCTGCCGTGGCCCGCATTGGACCTCGCGCACATGGTTACAACTTGAAACCCCAGCGCATTTGAATTGTCGGACACTCTGGTGCAACAAAACAGTCGACTCTGCCCAGACGGAGGTCACATATGGACAATCCCAACACGCAACCCACGCAAAAACGCCGCCTTCACCCGCTGATTGCGACTGCGGCAGGCGCTGTCATCGTTGCCGCCCTCGCCGCCACCGCGGCCGTGACGGGTGTGTTCCCGAAAGCCGGTGGCAACGCCGCCCAGAGCGACCAGACGCAGGCCGCGCAGGTCGGCAGCCAGCAGCCCGTGGTCGATTCCGCCGCACCCGCCAATCCGGCCAACTACGCGCAGCAACAAACGCCCGCCCAGCCGCAACAGGCTCAGGCACAGCCGCAAACTGCCCCGCAGGCGCCTCCGGCTCCTGCTCCGGTGCAGCAGCCCCAGTACGCACAGCAACCCGCCCAGCAGGCGCCTGCGCAGCCGGCGTACTGCCAGAGCTGCGGCACGGTCGAAGCGATTTCGGCCGTCAAGACCGAGGGTCACGGCACGGGTATCGGCGCGGTCGGCGGCGCGGTGGCCGGTGGCGTCGTGGGTAACCAGTTCGGCAGCGGCGGCGGCCGCACGGCGATGACGCTGCTGGGCGCGCTCGGCGGCGGTGTGGCCGGCAACTCGGTCGAAAAACATATCCGCAGCACGACGAGCTATTCGGTCCGTGTGCGCATGGAAACCGGCAAAACGCGCTACTTCACCTATCACGAAGCGCCGCCGTTCCAGCAAGGCCAGCGCGTGCGGATCGAAAACGGCACGCTCGTCGCGGGTTAAACCTGCTCTTTTCCGGCGCGGCCGGCGGCCGGCATCCGGCGACACCCCAGAAGCAAAAAAGGCGATCCACCCCGTGGAATCGCCTTTTTTGCACAGAAACAGCGCGGTTAGATACGTTCAATAATCCGCATCTTCGATCCACGCCGCCTGGATCGCTTCGAGAATCTTTTCGTTCGAGCGGTTGGGGTCGTCATCGAACCCGTCCAGCTCCATCACCCAGCGGTGCAGATCGGTGAAACGCACCGTCTGTGGATCGACGGCCTGATGCTTGTCCGTCAGGGCCATCGCGATTTCCTGCGTGTCGGTCCATTTCATGGCTGCTCGCCTCCTCTTAGTGATTTTCCTTCGCGTGATTGATCGAATAACGCGGGATTTCAACGACGAGGTCCTGGTCGGCCGGCACCAGCGCCTGGCACGACAGCCGTGATTCCGGCTCGAGACCCCATGCCTTGTCCAGCAGATCGTCTTCGTCTTCTTCTGACGGCACGAGCGCGTTGAAGCCTTCGCGCACGAGCACGTGACACGTGGTGCAGGCACACGACTTCTCGCACGCGTGCTCGATTTCGATGCCGTTATCCAGCAGATTGTCACAGATGCTCTTGCCCGGCACAGCTTCGATCACCGCGCCCTCCGGGCACAGTTCGACGTGAGGCAGCACAACGATTTGAGGCATACAGTTTCCGTTCGTTCTCTGGGCACGCCGCCGTCAGTCAGGCTACGCACCATTTTACCGGTGACGCGCGCTTTTTTGATATCGCCGCGCGTCACATGATCCGGGGTTGAAGCGGCTTAAATCTCGTCGAGCTTGCGGCCCGCCAGCGCGCGCCGGATACCCTTGTTCATGCGGCGCGCGGCGAATTCGTCCGTGCCCTCGGCGACGGCTTTGGTTGCCGCTTCGACGGCGTCGCCGTCGTCGCTCTGCGCGAGCGTGCGCAACGCGGCGAGGAGCGTATCGAGCTGCGCGCGTTCGTCGTCGTCGAGGAGTTCGCCATCGGCGGCAAGCGCCGCATCCGTGGCCTCGATGAGACGTTGCGCCTCGACCTGCGCCTCGCGCAGCGCGCGGGCGCGCATGTCGACTTCCGCGGTCTTGAAGCTGTCCTCGAGCATCCGCGCGACGTCGTCGTCGGCGAGACCGTAGGACGGCTTCACCACCACCGAAGCCTCGACGCCCGAATGCTGTTCGCGTGCGAACACCGAGAGGAGGCCGTCCGCGTCGACCTGGTACGTCACGCGAATCCGCGCCGCGCCGGCCGCCATCGGCGGAATGCCGCGCAGCTCGAAGCGCGCGAGCGAGCGGCAATCGCTCACGAGCTCGCGCTCGCCCTGCACCACGTGGATCGCCATCGCGGTCTGGCCGTCCTTGAACGTCGTGAAATCCTGCGCGCGCGCGACCGGAATCGTCGAATTGCGCGGGATGATCTTTTCGGTCAGGCCACCCATCGTCTCGACGCCGAGCGACAGCGGAATCACGTCGAGCAGCAACCAGTCGTCGCCGTCGGCGCCGCGGTTGCCCGCCAGCAGATCGGCCTGGATCGCCGCGCCCAGCGCGACCACCTGATCCGGATCGAGATTGATGAGCGGCGGCTGGCCGAAGAACGCCTCGACCGCGCGGCGGATGACCGGCATGCGCGTCGCGCCGCCCACCAGCACCACGCCCTTGATGTCGGCGGGCGCGACTTTGGCGTCGCGCAGCGCCTTCTTCGTGGGGCCGAGCGTGCGCTGCACGAGCGCCTGCGTGATGGTTTCGAAGGTGGCTTCGTCGATGATCAGATCGAGCTTCGTGCCATTCGACAGCGTGGCTTCGAGCTTCGCGTCCGGCGCGCCTGAGAGCGCTTCCTTCGTCACGCGAACGTGGTCGAGCAGCAGGCGGACGTCTTCCGGCGTCAGCGTCTGCGGTGCGATGCCCGCCTGCGCGAGCACATGCCGATACAGCGCGTGGTCGAAATCGTCACCGCCGAGCGCGGAATCGCCGCCGGCCGCGAGCACTTCGAACACGCCTTTCGTGAGCTTCAGGATCGACAGATCGAACGTGCCGCCGCCGAGGTCGTACACGGCGTACAACCCTTCCGAACCGTTATCGAGCCCGTACGCAATCGCCGCGGCGGTCGGCTCGTTCAGCAGACGCAGCACGTTCAGGCCGGCGAGACGCGCAGCGTCTTTGGTCGCCTGGCGCTGCGCTTCGTCGAAATACGCAGGCACGGTGATCACCGCGCCGACGAGTTCGTCGCCCAGTGTATCTTCGGCGCGCTGACGCAGCGTCGCGAGAATTTCCGCCGACACTTCGACCGGGCTCTTCACGCCATCGATCGTACGAATCTGCACCATGCCGGGCGCATCGACGAAATCGTACGGCGCGTTCTCGGCGCCTTCCACTTCGCTTTTGCCGCGGCCCATGAAGCGCTTGACCGAGACGATCGTGTTGCGCGGATCGCTCGCCGCCTCGGCCTTCGCCGCGCGGCCGATCCGGCGGCCGCCCTTTTCCAGATAACGCACGACGGACGGCAGCAGCATATGGCCGTCCTCGTCGGGCAGCACGTCGGGCACGCCGCTGCGCACCGCCGCGACGAGCGAGTTCGTGGTGCCGAGATCGATGCCGACGGCGAGACGCCGCTGATGCGGCGCGGGCGCCATGCCGGGTTCGGAGATTTGCAGTAAAGCCATCTGTGATCTTCTTCGGGTGTCGTTCGACCCGTTAATGATTGAATCGTCTGGTTTGCGACCAGTGCATCAGTTATCGAGCTTCTCGATCTGCGCGCCGATTTCCGACGCCACGCGCTCGATGAACATCAACTGACGCACCGCCTCGCCGGCCGCCTGGTTCGCGCCACTGTCGAGCAGCGCGCCCAGTTTCGTGAAGCGCACGCGCTCTTCATCGCGCAACTCAGCAAGGAGTGCATCGAGCGCGCCGATGTTCTTCGCTGCGGCCGCGTCTTCGATACCTTCGCGCCATTCCATCTGCTGCATCAGGAACGCCGGTTCCATCGCCGTGTTGTTTTCCGCGCCGACGTCGATCCCGCGAAGCGACAGCAGATACGTCGCGCGCCTGAGCGGATCGCGCAGCGTCTGATACGCCTCGTTGGTGCGCGTCGCCCATTGCATCGCGATGCGCTTCTGCGCATCGCCGGCGGCGGCGAAACGGTCGGGGTGAACCTGCGCCTGAACCGTGCGATACGCATGATCGAGCGTGCTGCTATCGATCGCGTATTGCACCGGCAGGTTGAACAGGTCGAAGTGGCTGTCGGTCAGCGAGGCCATCGGATTACGTCGTCCGTTGATGAGAGCGTGAGAGGCGCGTGAAGCGTGCGGCAAAACATGAGGCGAAAAACCAGGAGGCGGAAATTAAAAAGGCGGCCCGCGCCGCCTTTTTCCCGCTTCGCGCGGAGCTACACGCGGAACGATTCGCCGCAGCCGCACTCGTCCTTCACGTTCGGGTTGTTGAACTTGAAGCCTTCATTCAACCCTTCGCGCGCGAAGTCGAGTTCCGTGCCGTCGATATAGGCGAGGCTCTTCGGGTCGACGATGATCTTCACGCCGTTGCATTCGAACACTTCGTCTTCCGGTGCGAGTTCGTCCACATATTCCAGCTTGTAGGCAAGACCCGAGCATCCCGTCGTGCGCACACCCACGCGCAGGCCGACGCCTTTACCGCGCCGTGTCAGGTATTTCTGGACGTGCTGTACTGCCTTTTCGGTCAACGTAATTGCCATAGCGTTTCTCATTGCGCGATGACGCGTGTGATCGCGCCCCCGCTACCCTGCCTGCATCCAGTATCGTTCACGCCGGGCGCTCCGTTCCACGTTGCCGTGTCGTCAAACCGCCCGCTGCCTGCTGTTTCGCCGTGAATCCGCACGCTCTTCCGCGTGCGGATCACCGTACTTCAAGCCCACCATTCAGTCCATTCACGCGGCGTGCTGCTTTTCGCCCGCTTCCACGGCACCGCCATGACGCTGCTTGTAGTCGGCGACCGCTGCCTTGATCGCGTCTTCCGCGAGGATCGAGCAGTGGATCTTGACCGGCGGCAGCGCCAGTTCTTCGGCGATCTGCGTGTTCTTGATCGTCATCGCCTGATCGAGCGTCTTGCCCTTCACCCATTCGGTGACGAGCGAGCTCGACGCGATTGCCGAACCGCAGCCGTACGTCTTGAACTTCGCGTCTTCGATGATGCCGTCCGCGCCCACGCGGATCTGCAGCTTCATCACGTCGCCGCACGCCGGCGCGCCGACCATGCCGGTGCCGACCGCGTCGTCGTCTTTCGCGAACGAACCGACGTTGCGCGGGTTTTCGTAATGGTCCAGAACCTTGTCGCTGTAAGCCATGATGTCACTCCTTGATTCGTTTCAAACCGCGTTCGATTTTCAGATCGACGCCGATGTCAATGCTGGCGCGTCAGTGCGCGGCCCACTGGATGGTCGAGATGTCGATACCGTCCTGATGCATTTCCCACAGCGGCGACAGATCGCGCAGCTTGGCAATCTTGTTCTTCAACAGGTTGATCACGTAGTCGACGTCCTGCTCCGTCGTGAAACGGCCGACCGTGAAGCGGATCGAGCTGTGTGCCAGTTCGTCGTTGCGACCGAGCGCGCGCAGCACATACGACGGCTCCAGCGAAGCCGACGTGCACGCCGAACCCGACGACACCGCGATGTCCTTCACCGCCATGATCAGCGACTCGCCCTCGACGAAATTGAAGCTGATGTTCAGGTTGTGCGGGACACGCTTTTCCATGTCGCCGTTCACATACGTTTCCTCGATTTCCGACAGGCCGCGCAGCAGACGGTCGCGCAGCATGCGAATGCGTTCGTTTTCCGTCGCCATTTCCTCGCGCGCGATGCGAAACGCCTCGCCCATGCCGACGATCTGGTGCGTGGCCAGCGTGCCCGAACGCATGCCGCGCTCGTGACCGCCGCCGTGCATCTGCGCCTCGATACGGATACGCGGCTTGCGACGCACGTAAAGGGCGCCGATGCCCTTGGGGCCGTAAGTCTTG
>CALFSF010000392.1 GCA_937917025.1 uncultured Paraburkholderia sp. | reverse complement strand
ACGAGCAATGCAGGGGTCGCGACCGGCATCGGCCTCGGCGTCGTCGCCGCGGCGCGCGCCGGCGTGCAGTACTCGCAGCGCGTCGTGCACCGCGATACCCAGGACCGCATCGCGCAGGCGGCCGGTCCGCTCGACGTCGGCGCCGTCGCGCCGTGGAGCGCCACGCATTCGGTTCCGATCGAAGAGGACGAGCACGGTCGCGTCACGGTCAGCCGCACGATCAGCACCGGCGCGCTCGACTGCAAGGAGATCGTCTTCTCCGTCGACAAGGCCGCGACGAAAAACGTGCCGGCCAGCACGGGATTTTACGTCGCGTCGATCTGCCGTGACGGCGCCGCGTGGAAATGGGCGTCGGCGGAACCGGCGACCGGGCGCTGGGGCGCGCTGCAATGAGCGCGGCCGCAAGCGTACGGCTCGCGCTGGCGGCTGCCGTCTGCGTGAGCGCCAGCATGTCGATGAGCGGGTGTTCGTCGACCTCGGTCGGCGCGGCGAGCGGCGCGGCGGCGGGCGTCGCCACCGGTCTCGTCACGGCGAATCCGGCGGTCGGGGTCGGCGTCGGCATCGCGGTACAGGCCGCGACCGACGAGGTCCTCAAGACCTACATGCGCAACATGCACGAAGACCAGCAGAACCTGATCGCGGCGCTTGCGGGCGCGTTGCCCGTCGGCGAGACGCGGCCGTGGCGCATCAAGCACTCGATGCCCATTGAGAACGGCCACGGCCAGGTACGCGTCACGCGCGCATTTCAGTCGGCGCTCGCGAGCTGCAAGGACTTCGTGTTCTCGGTGCAGGACGGCGACGATCCCGGCGCGCACGAAGCCTGGTACACCGGCAGCGCGTGCCGGCAGGACAAGGGCTGGAAGTGGGCGCTGGCCGAACCGGCCGTCGAACGCTGGGGCAATCTGCAATAACGTTGGCCGCGGCGTTTTCGGCTGGCCAATAAAAAGGCCGTGCAGCGTTCGATGACGAACGCTGCACGGCCTTTCTGCTTCGGGGAACCGTGGTGTTCCGGCCCCGCCCGCAGCCAGTCAGGACTCGACGTCCTCCAGGCTGAAGATTTCGGTCTGGTCGTTATACGAGAAGATCTCGCCATAACGGCCCCAGTTGATGACGGCGTCGAGCGTCTCCTCGGCGGCCTTGTCGGAGAGGAAATCCTCCAGCTCCTGCTCGAAGCGCACGCGCGGCGCGCGATGCCCCGGGCGCTCGTTCAGCACCTTCTTGATCCGCGCGGCCAGCGGCACGTGACGCAGCAGATGCTCGGCGAACATCATCTTGCGTTCCTGCGTGCCGAACTCCGAGAACACGCGCGCCGGCGGCGTCAGGAAAATATCGCCTTCGCGCACGTCGGCGAAGCCGAGATGCTGCAGCACTTCGGCGACCGGGAACAGATCGTCGACCTCCAGATGCAGCGAGCGCGCGATTTCCGGCATGTCGGCGCGGCCGTGATACGGCGCGGCGGCCAGCGTCTCGATCAGGCCCGCCATCAGGTTGGTCGACACATGCGGCAGCCAGCTGCTCCACTCCAGCCCCTTGCGAGTTGCTTCGCCTGTCTGGCGGGCGGTCATCTTCGCGTAGATTTCGTCGACCAGACGCCGGAACGCCGGGTCGAGACGGTTACGCGGATGCTTGAACGGCACCTTGATCTCGGCGATCACGCGGCCCGGATTCGACGACAGCACGAGGATCCGGTCGCACATGAACACCGCTTCCTCGATGTTGTGCGTGACGATCAGCACCGACTTGATCGGCATGCGCCCCTGCGTCCACAGGTCGAGCAGGTCGGTACGCAGCGTTTCGGCGGTCAGCACGTCGAGCGCGGAGAACGGCTCGTCCATCAGCAGCAGCGTCGGGTCGACGACGAGCGCTCGCGCGAAGCCCACGCGCTGGCGCATCCCGCCCGACAACTCGCGCGGATACGCGTTCTCGAAGCCGTCGAGACCGATCAGGTCGATCGCGGCCAGCGCGCGCTCGCGCCGCTCGCGCGCGGCGACGCCCTGCGCCTCCAGCCCGGCTTCCACGTTTTGCAGCACGGTCAGCCACGGGAACAGCGCGAAGGTCTGGAACACCATCGCGACGCCTTCGGCGGGGCCGTCGAGCGGCTTGCCCATATAGGTGACTTCGCCGCCCGTCGGCTCGATCAGGCCCGCGATGATCCGCAGCAGCGTCGACTTGCCCGAGCCCGAGCGGCCCAGCAGACCGACGATCTCGCCTTCGCGCAGCGACAGGTTCGCGTCGTCGAGGACGAGCAGTTCGCCCTGCGTCTTGTTAAAGCCACGGCACACGTCCTTGACGCGCAGGATCTCCGCGCCGGGGCGAGGTGGCGTGGGCGGCGTCGGCTGCGCCTGCATCTGCGCGGCGGCTACGGCTTTCGGGTTTTGCATCGTGTTTCGCTCTCAATCGAGCCGAAGCTTCGCTTCGGCGTAGGCGTACATCGGACGCCACAACAGACGGTTGAACAGGGTCACGAAAAGCGACATGACGGCGATCCCGAGGATGATCTTCGGATAATCGCCCGCTTCGGTATTCTGCGCGATATAGGAGCCGAGGCCATGCGCGACGACCTTGGTATTGCCCCACTGCACCGCCTCGGCGACGATGCTCGCATTCCACGCGCCGCCCGACGCGGTGATCGCGCCCGTCACGTAGTAAGGAAAGATGCCCGGCAACATGGCCTGGCGCCACCACTGCCAGCCGCGGATGCGGAAATTGGCGGCGGCCTCGCGGTAGTCGTTCGGATACGACGTCGCGCCGGCAATCACGTTGAACAGGATATACCACTGCGTGCCGAGCACGATCAGCGGCGAGAGCCAGATATCCGGGTTCAGGTGAAAGCGCACGATGCCGATCACGAACACCGGAAACAGCAGATTCGCCGGGAACGCCGCGAGGAACTGCGCGAGCGGCTGCATCTTCTCCGCGAGGCGCGGGCGCAGCCCGATCAGCACGCCAATCGGCACCCACACCACCGAAGCGATCGCGATCAGCACGATCACGCGCAAAAGCGTGATGAGCCCGAGCACGAACGCGTGACCGACCTCGTCCATCGTGACGCCGGTGCGCACGTACAGCACCACGCGCCAGACGACGTACACGGTCGCGATCAGCACGCTCACGGCCCACACGATGTCGCCGAGCTTCGACGACTTCTCGCGCTGCGGAATCTGAAACCGCACGCGGTCGAACGACGGCACGCGCAGCGGCACGCGGGCGGCCTTCGCGAACAGCCAGCCGAGCGGCACGAGCAGACGGTGAATCAGCCGCGTGCGGCGGATCAGGTCGAGCAGCCACGACTCCGGCGCATTGCCCGAACTCGTGGTTTCCATGCGGAATTTGTCCGCCCACGCGACGAGCGGCCGGAACAGGAACTGGTCGTAGGCGAGAATCACGACGGTCATCGTCAGGATCACCCAGCCGATCGCGTGCAGGTCCTTGCCGGCGATCGCCGCGGCCAGATACGCGCCGATGCCCGGCAGCGTGATCGAGTGATTGCCGACCGTGATCGCCTCCGAGGCCACCACGAAAAACCAGCCGCCCGACATCGACATCATCATGTTCCAGATGAGACCCGGCATCGAAAACGGCACTTCGAGCTTCCAGAAGCGCTGCCACGAGGTCAGGTGGAAGCCGCGCGACACTTCGTCCAGATCGCGCGGCACCGTGCGCAGCGACTGGTAGAAGCTGAACGTCATGTTCCAGGCCTGGCTCGTGAAGATCGCGAAGATCGCCGCGAGCTCCGCGCCCAGTACGCGCGCCGGGAACAGCGCGAGAAAGAACGTGACCGTAAACGAGATGTAGCCGAGCACCGGCACCGACTGCAGGATGTCGAGGATCGGCACCAGCACCTGCCCGGCGCGGCGGCTTTTCGCGGCGAGCGTGCCGTACACGAGCGTGAAGATCAGCGACGCGACCATCGCCGCGAGCATGCGCAGCGTGGTGCGCATCGCGTACTCGGGCAGATTCGCCGGATCGAGCGAAATGGCCTGGGTCTGCAGCGTGGAGATCGGCGCCATCGTCTCGTGAAAGCCGATCGCCGCCATCGCGATGATGCAGATGATCAGCGGAAACGCGACGAAGTCCCAGCGATTGGGCAACACCCGCCACGCGGACGCGTTGGCGGTGCGATTCAGGTTGAAACCGAAATCCATCAGGCACGCTCCCCGGTCAGGCGGGTGGCCGCGATAGCCGCGGTAGCCAAGGCGACGGCGGCACCGGCCGCGTCGGTGCGGGGAAGGCGTGCAGCAGCGGCCGCGCGCGCGCTGCTACGGTCGAAGGATCGGTCCGGAAAGCGGAATTCAGGCATGGCTAGACGCTTATGCGCGGTAAATCGTTGGCATTGGAGACGCGCGGGCCAGGACAAAGCGAGCCGTGCGGCGAATCACGCCGACTTCCCGCGCCGCCCGGCGCACCCGCCACCGCTGGCGCCGCCCGAGGGCTGGCGAGCTTTCCTCGTTTTGGACGGCACGACACTACTACAACCTGTGTTTCAGGCACAACCGCGCCGGTCAAATGAGTGGTCACACAATGGGCCACGAGGATAACCGCCCCGTGGCGTCGCTTGCCAGCCACATCTGGAAAACCCGCAACTGCGTTCAGAAAGGCCCTCGTATGGCCGTTAATAACCTGATGGCGGACGTTATTCCG
>CALFSF010000391.1 GCA_937917025.1 uncultured Paraburkholderia sp. | reverse complement strand
CGTCGAAGACCTCGCCCAACGCAGCCAAAAAATCTCGATCAAAACCGGCGCGTGAGGAAACGCCGCCCTGATGCGGTCAATGCGTGAATCGAAAGCAGAGCAATGCACGATTTCAAGCTCAACAAGCTCATCTACCGAACCGAAGGAAAGCTGGCACGCGTAATCCTGAATCGACCGGAGGCGCTGAACGCGTTCTCGCTCGAGCTCGTCGCCGAGCTGGACGCCATCTCGCAGCTGATCGAAAACAATCGCGACATCCGGGTCGTCGCCATCACCGGTGCAGGACGCGCGCTTTCGGCCGGGATCGATCTGAAGGCGCTGTCGCGCGGCGAGATCGATCACGCCTACCTCGTGCAGTGGGAGCGCTTTCTTCATCGACTCGAAACAATGGACAAGGTCGTCGTCTGCCTGTGCCACGGCTTCTTCATCGGCGGCGGGCTGCAGCTCGCGCTGGCCTGCGACATTCGCGTTGCCACCGCGAGCGCCAAGACCGGGATTCCTGCGGTCAAGGAAGGGCTGATCCCGAGCCTCGGACCCTGGCGGCTGGCCCGGTTCATCGGTCTCGGCCGCGCGCGCAAGCTGACATTGCTGGGCAACCTCATCGACGGAAAGGAAGCGCACGACATCGGGCTCGTCGACCACCTGGTCGGCGAGGACAATGCCGAGGCCGAGTTCGAGAAGATCCTGCAGGAATACGTCGCTTGCACCGGGGCTGCCGCACTCGGTTCGAAACAGCTGATGGCGCGGTCCTTCGATCCCAGTTTCGAGCAGGTCCACGACTATTACCTCGAATTGCAGCGCAAGGTCATGGACAGCGAGGACTTGAAAGAGGCCCAAGCCGTTTTCCGACAGAACCGCGAACCGGTCTGGAAGTAGGCATTCCAGCGCGCGCCTCACCTCTGCCCGGACCGCCCGCCGATGGAACGCTCGTTCGCCGCCGACGCCGCGCTGCTGCGTCTGCGTGACGGCGAGGTCTTTCGCGGCGAGGGCATTCTGGCGGTCGCGAAGGCGCTCCTTCAATCCGGGGTCTCGTATGTCGGCGGCTACCAGGGTGCACCGATTTCGCATCTGATGGAAGTCTTCGGCGATGCGCGCGACGTGCTCGCCGACCTTGGCGTCGAGTTCGAGTCGAGCGCGAACGAAGCCGCAGCGGCCGCCCGTCTGAGCGCGTCGATCAACTATCCGGTACGCGGCGCGGCCGTGTGGAAATCACCGGTGGGCACGAATGTCGCGTCCGATGCCTTGTCCAATCTTGCGTCCGCGGGCGTGACGGGCGGCGCCCTGATCATCCTCGGCGAGGACTACGGAGAAGGCTCGAGCGCGATCCAGGAGCGCACTCATGCCTTTGCGATGAAGTCGCAGATATGGCTCCTCGATCCGCGGCCGAATCTCGACAGCGTGGTGCAGATGATCGAGCACGGCTTCGCGCTGTCCGAGTTCAGCAGCAGCCCGGTGATGATCGAATTGCGCGTGCGGCTCTGCCATCTGCATGGCGAATTCGTCTGCAAGGACAACGCCGCACCGCCGTATTCGCGTCGGCATCCGATCGACACATCGCACTTCGACTATGCGAACGTGACGATGCCGCCCTCCACCTACGCGCAGGAGCGCCAGAAGATCGATACACGCTGGCCGCGCGCCGTCGAATACATCCGCCGCCACCGACTCAACGAAACGTTCGCCGGCGATCTGAGCGACGTGGGCCTGATCGTGCAGGGAGGTCTCTACAACGGCGCAGTCTGCGCACTGGAGTCGCTCGGTCTCGTGTCGACCGACGGCAGCCCGCGAATACCGATCCATGTCCTCAACGTGACATACCCGCTGATTCCCGAAGAGATCGAGACGTTCTGCGACGGCAAGCGCGCGGTCCTCGTCGTCGAGGAAGGGCAGCCGAACTACATCGAATCGGCGATCAGCGTGATCCTTCGGCAAGCCCGCATCGAGACGACGCTGCTCGGAAAGGGCCCACTGCCGGCCGCCGGCGAATACACCGGCGAGGTGCTGCTGTCGGGGCTCGCCCGCTTCATCGAACTGGCCGCGCCCGGCGGACTGTCGGTGGATGTCGTGACGGCACGCCTGGCCGATCTGCTGGCGTCAAAGTTGCGGGCCGCCGAGTTGCTCGGTACTCCGGTGCCGTCGCGGCCGCCGACATTTTGCACCGGCTGCCCGGAGCGGCCCGTCTTCAGTGCACTGAAGATCATCGAAAAGGAGGCCGGTCGCCTTCACGTCTGCGCCGACATCGGTTGTCATACCTTCTCGGTGTTGCCGCCGTTCAACATGGGCAACAGCATCATGGGCTACGGCCTGGGGCTGGCCAGCTCGACCGGCATCTCGCCGATATTCGGCAAGCGCGTCGTCAGCGTGATGGGCGACGGCGGCTTCTGGCATAACGGCCTCACGAGCGGCGTCATCGCGAGCTCGTCGCAGCAGACCGACGGCGTGCTGGTCATCATGAAGAACGGCTACACGTCGGCCACCGGCGCCCAGCACATACCGTCCACCGCCGGCAACGGGCCGGTGGAACTGAGCATCGAACGCACGCTGAAGAGCGTGGGCATCAACTGGCTGCGGCGGGTCAGCACCTACGACATCGGACGCATGGTGCGGACGCTGCGCGAAGCGCTTCACACCGCCGAAGGCGGCCTCAAGGTCATCGTCGCCGAAGGTGAGTGCCAGCTCGAGCGACAGCGCCGCATCCGGCCGCTGAACGCCGCGAGGATCGCTGGCGGCAAGCGCGTCGTCATGGCTCGCTACGGGGTGGACGATGCGCTGTGCACCGGGGATCACTCGTGCATACGCCTGTCGGGTTGCCCGTCGCTGACGATCAAGCCGAATCCGGACGCGCTCCGTCTCGATCCGGTGGCCACCGTCAACAACGAGTGCGTCGGCTGCGGGGTGTGCGGCGAGGTGGCACACGCGGCGATCCTGTGCCCGTCGTTCTATCGCGTCGAGGTGGTTCACAACGCCGGGCGCTTCGAGAGGCTGCGCCAGCGACTGCGCGACTGGGTGATCGAACGGCTGGCATTTCCGCGAAGCCAGCCGTCGTGAGCGACTCGCGAGCCGTCAAGGTGTTGTTGGGCGCACTCGGCGGCGAAGGCGGCACTTCGATCGCCAAATGGATCGTGGAGGCGGCACAACTCGAAGGTCTCCTCGTCCAGAGCACCTCGATCCCGGGGGTCGCGCAGCGCACCGGCGCGACCACCTACTACATCGAAATCGTTCCGCACGAACAGCCCGCACCGGCCCCGGTATTCGCGCTGGCACCGAGCCCCGGTGCCGTTGACGTGGTCCTCGCGTCCGAGCTGGTCGAGGCCGGACGCGCGTTGCAGAACGGCTTCGTGTCGCCGCAACGCACGACACTCGTGATGTCGTCGCATCGAGTCTTTGCAGTAGCCGAAAAGGCCGCGATGGGCGACGGACGCTATACGGCGGAACGGATCGATCACGCCGCATCCGCCCTCGCAAAGACCCTGATCGCCTTCGACATGGCAACGCTCGCGCGCCAGCACGGCGTGCCCATCACCGTCGTGCTGCTGGGTGCGGCCGCGGCCACGTTGCCGATCTCGCGCACTTCGTTCGAGCGCGTCATTTCCGGCTCGCAAAAAGGCGCCGAGGCTTCGTTGCGCGGATTCGCCGCAGGTTGGGCCGCGGCCCGCATCGAACCCGCCGCAGCCGCGGCGCAGCAGCTCGAGCCATCGCATCCCGTACGCTCGCCTACGCAACCGTTCGAAGAATTCGTCGAGCCGGTGCGCCACCTGCTCGAGCAAGGGGTGCATCGTCTGGTCGACTATCAGGATGACGCGTACGCAGACCTCTACCTGGCCCGCATACGTGCGGTCGCCGAGCTCGACCGTGAACACGGCGGCCAGTCGCGGGGATATGCGCTCACGATCGCCGCCGCGCGCTACACGGCCCTCTGGATGAGCTACGAGGACGCCGCGCGCGTGGCCGAAATGAAAACGCGCCTCGACCGGCTCGATCAGGTGCGCCGCGAGTCCGGGGCACGTCCCGGCCAGCCCGTCAGGGTCTTCGAATTCCTCAAGCCCGGGGTCGACGAGATCTGCGCGGTGCTCCCGACGGGTCTTGCCGCTCCACTGCGGCGTTTTGTCGATCGTCGAGGATGGGGGCGTCGATGGAACGTCGGAATGCGCATCCGGACGAACGGCCTCCCCGGTTTCCTTGTACTGCGCGCCCTCGCCTCGCTGCGCAAGGTCCGCCGCTTCAGTTCGCGCTGGAGCCTCGAACAGCAACAAATCGAGCAATGGCTGTCGGTGGTGTGCGGCGCCGCGCGGCTCGACCTCGACCTGGCTGGCGAGATCGCCGAATGCGGGCGCCTGGTCAAGGGCTATGGCGATACCCATCGACGCGCGGTCAGCAACTTCGACCGCATTCTCTCGATGGCGCGAGAAGGGCTCGACGGCGGAGCACATTTGGCCCGGCTCGCCGGCGTCGTTCGTCAGGCGCGCGACGCCGCCCTGGCCGATCCCGACGGCACCGCGCTCGACCTCGTTCTCTCCGCACACGCGCAGGGCAACGCGGCGCCGCGGTCGCGCGCCCCCATCATGCTGAGAGCCGCCGGCCATGGGTAGGGACATCGCCAGCTGGATCGAGTTCTGGGCACAGAGGCAACCGGAACGAATCGCGCTCCACTTTGGCGATCGCAATATCAGCTACGGCGCACTGCTCGCGCGCATCAGGGTGTTGGTCACGCATCTGGGCCAGTGCGGCGCCGCCCCGGGCGACCGGATCGGATATCTCGGGGCCAACCATCCGGAGATGGTCGCCCTCACGTTTGCATGCGCGCGCACCGGAACGATCTTCGTGCCGCTCAACTGGCGGCTGTCGGCCACCGAACTGGCTGCGATCCTGGGCGACTGCAAGCCGGCCATGCTGATATGCGACCCCGAGTTCGCCGACACGGGAGCGACGATCGCATCGGGTGGCGACACCGTTGTCGCCCTGTTGCGGACGCGCGCCGACGTCTGGCTCGACTGTGCCTGGCCGGCCGCGCTGCAACGCGCGGCGCCTGCACCGACGGGGTCTCCCTCCGAAGGCCTGGTCCTGTTGATGTACACGTCGGGAACCACCGGCTTCCCGAAGGGCGCGGCCCATTCGCAGGAAGGAATGGAATGGAACGCGAAGAACGCGATCCATGGCTACGACCTGTCGAGCGGAGACAACGTTCTGGCAAACCTGCCGCTCTTCCACGTCGGCGGCCTGACCATGCTGACGTTGCCCGCGCTCAAGGCCGGCGCAACGGTCACGTTGCACCGGCGCTTCGACGCCGCGCTGACGATCCGCGACATCGCGGCACGGCGCATCACGATGCTGCTCGCGGTCGCGACGACATTGAAGGCGATGTTCGAGCATCCGCTCTGGCCGTCGGCCGACACGTCGTCGTTGCGCCTCGTGATGACCGGCGCGTCGATCATTCCGCAGGGATTGCTGAGACCGTTCTTCGAGCGAGGAATCGTCGCGTCGCAGGTATATGGAGCGACCGAAATGGGGATCGGCGCCTGCCTGCCCCCCCAGGATGCACTGCGCAAGATCGGCTCGGTGGGGCGCGCGGCCAAGCACCGGACGATGCGACTTATCGCCCCGGACGGATCCCTCGCTGGGACAGGCGAAGTCGGCGAGATCGTCTTCGGCGGCCCAGGGCTGATGGTGCGCTACTGGGGAGACCCAGCCGGCACCGCTGCGTGCCTCGAGGACGAGTGGTTTCGCACCGGCGACCTGGGCACGTGCGACAGCGACGGCTACTACACGATCCTCAGTCGTAAGAAGGAAATGATCATCTCCGGCGGCGAAAACATCTATCCGGCAGAGATCGAGAACGTGCTCACGGCCTGCCCCGAAATCGCCGAGGCCGCGGTGGTCGGACGCCCG
>CALFSF010000390.1 GCA_937917025.1 uncultured Paraburkholderia sp. | reverse complement strand
GCGCCACGATGGGCCCGTTGCTGGGGATCATTCTGGTGGACTACTACCTGGTGGCGAGAGGCAACATCGACGTCGCGGCGCTCTACCAGGAGCACGGCGAGTATCGCTACGAAGGCGGCTGGAACGTCAACGCGCTGGTCTCCGCGGCGATCGGCAGCGTGTTTTCGACCTTCCTGCCCAACCTCACCAGCCTGCTGCCGGTCTGGTGGAACACCTATGGATGGTTCTTCGGCGTGGCGATCGGCGGCGGCATGTATCTGATCATGGCGACGCTGCGGCCGCGTACCGCGATCTCACTGGTTTGAATTCGTCCGGCGTCGCTTACGGCGTTTCGGGAGAAGCGAGCTTCACAAACAGTCTGGCGGCTTCGTTGCCATGGGACAACGCGCGCAGTGCAAGCGAAAGCGCCAGCTGCGCGTCGTGGCCGACCGCGCTACGGTCCTGATCGAAGAGCTTGACGGCGTGGCGCATATGCTGCGCCGCCTGCTGGTGGAGTTCCGCTGCCGCCGCGTGATGTTTTGCGGCGGTTTCGCTGGTTGCGCCGGCGCCGGCCGATGCAGGCGTGACCGGTGGCGGCGCGCTGGTGCTGTGCGCACCCGCGTCGTGGGCCTGATCGATCGCGTGCAACGTGTGGCCATGGGCCATCAGCGCCTCGTGGGCGGCGTGGGCATAGTCTTGCCCCCCTTCGAAATGCCGCGACGCCTCGCGGTGATATCGGGCTGCCTGCTCGTGATGCGACGCCGCGGCTTCGAGATGCCCTTTCTTGCTGTGCTTCGTGCTCATACCGGCTCCTGTCGACTGTAGGATCTCCAATGACGACCGGTTCGAAGACGCCGTGGCGGGTCGCAAACCACTGGATCCGAATTTACACGCACTTGCGCTCTCCATGACGCTTTCGTCGCCCGTCGCAACGGCGTGTATCCGGTTTTCATGATGGCCTCACTGACCAGTCGACCCGATGCGGTCGATACCGAATGGCGTCGGGCCCGTTGAAAACAGTTCGGCTTTCCTGTTCCGGTTTCGATCGCGTGGGCCGGTGAATCGCCACGTCTGATATTGACAAAAGTCGCTCGTTTATGGAATAATATTCCACATAGAATTAAATTCAATTTACGTGACTGCTTTACCCGCGGGCAAATGCGTGATCCGTTTTTTCGTCCGACTGAAGGCGGGTTGCACGACGACGCATCGGCGTTGCTCGAAGCCGTAGCGGAAATCAGTCGTCTCATTCCGGGACGCCATCGTCGATGAACCCGGCCATGGCATTCAGCGCCCGCCAAGGGCTCGTTTCGTAGCAACCGTGGAAATGAACACTTCAAATCAGATGGACTGCGACCTGCTCGTGATCGGCTCCGGCGCCTCGGGTCTGGCCGCCGCGGTCACGGCTGCGTGGCATGGTCTCAAAGTAGTCGTCGTGGAGAAAGACGCCGTATTCGGCGGCGCCACTGCCTGGTCTGGCGGCTGGATGTGGGTGCCGGGCAATCCGCTCGCGAAGCGCGCCGGCATCGATGAAGACCCGCAACAGCCGCGCACCTACCTGAAGAACGAACTCGGCCAGCGCTACGACCCGCAGCGCGTGGACGCATTCCTCGACAACTGCGCGCACATGGTCTCCTTCTTCGAGGAGCACACGGCGCTGCAATTCGTGGATGGCAACGGCATTCCCGATGTGCACGGCAACGTTGAAGGCGCGGCGACGCAAGGTCATCAGGTCATTGCCGCGCCCTACGACGGGCGACAGGTCGGCCCGCTGATCAAGCGTCTGCGCAAGACCATGCGCGAGACGGCCTTCATGGGCATGCCGATCATGGCCGGTGCCGATCTGATGGCTTTCCTGAGCATGACGCGCTCGCTCAAATCGCTCATTCACGTGACGAAGCGTTTTACGCGGCATCTGCTCGATCTGGCGATGTACGGCCGCGCGATGCAGCTGGTCAATGGCGTCGCGCTGGTCGCGCGTCTCGCGAAGTCGGCGCAGACGCTGGGCGTCACGATGATGGAATCCGCGCCGGCCCGACGTCTGATCGTCGAAAGCGGCGTGGTGCGAGGCGCGGTTGTCGCCACCGAAAAGGGTGAGGTGGAAATTCGCGCGGCGCGGGGCGTCGTGCTTGCCGCCGGCGGTTTTCCCAACGATATGGCGCGCCGCAAGGCGCTCTTTCCGCGCACGCCAACCGGCCGTGAACACCTTGCGTTGCCGCCGCAAAGCTGCTCGGGCGACGGCATCAGCCTCGGCGAGTCGGCCGGCGGCTGTCTCGTGACGGACGTCGCGTCGCCCGCCGCATGGGCGCCGGTATCCAGAGTCGAACATGCCGACGGCACCGTGGGCCACTTCCCGCATATCATCGATCGCCCGAAGCCGGGCGTGATCGGTGTGCTTTCCAGCGGCAAACGGTTCGTCAACGAAGCCGACGGCTATTACGACTACGCGTCCGCGATGGTCGCCGCCGCGCCGCAAGGCGAGGAAGTCGCTTCGTGGCTCATCTGCGATCACCGGTTCCTGCGCCGGTACGGTCTGGGTTACGCACGACCGTTCCCGGTGCCGGTCGGCTCCTTTATCCGTCGCGGCTATCTTCAACGCGCGTCGACGATCGAAGCACTCGCGAAGCGTTGCGGCATCGCGCCGGACGCGCTCGTCGCGACGGTCATGGTTTTCAACGAGCACGCACGCCGCGGCGAGGATCCGCAATTCGGGCGCGGCTCGACACCGTATAACCGCAAAGGCGGCGATCCGTTGCATAAGGGTCCCAATCCGTGCGTCGCGCCGATCGAGCACGGGCCGTTCTACGCGGTGAAGGTATTTCCCGGCAGCTTCGGCACCTTTGCCGGGCTGAAGACGAACGGATCCGCGCAGGCGCTCGATAAGGATGGCAAACCGATTGCCGGTCTGTATGCGGTGGGAACGGATATGGCCAGCGTGATGGGCGGCTTCTATCCGTCGGGCGGCATCAATCTCGGTCCCGCCATGACGTTCGGGTACATCGCCGGCCGTCATGCGGCGGGTGCGATGGGTCATGAAGAAAACGACACGCTCAGGCCGGCAGCATGACGCCAAAGACAACCGTAGCCGATCCGGCGTCCGCACGCTGACGGCCACGATTGCGCGCCTCGCTTCGCAGCCACGCGCGGCGAGGCGTGGCTCGCACGCGTAGCGCGTGCGCTACGCGTGTTTCGCAGCGCGTTGTCCTTATTGCGGTGCGTCCAGCAGGAACTCCACCATGCGGTCGCAGACACGGCCGAACATCTGCGTGCCGGTCACCGTCTGGCATCCCCGTGCGCGCGCGCCTTCGATCAACGGTGTGACCGGCGGCTTCGTGACGACGTCGCCCACGAAAGTCCCCGCCTGAAGACGCGACACATCGATCGGCAACGGGTCGTCCGCACGCATGCCGAGCGGCGATGCGTTGACCACGACATCGAACGTATGCGCTTCCACATCGGATGCGGCGCTCCGAACCTTCCCGCGTTGCAGCGCATTGAGGCGCCCGGTCAGCGAGGCGGTACGGGCCGTGTCGTTGTCGCGGATGTCGAGCGACGCGAGGCCCGCGCTCACCAGCGCATGGCCGATCGCCGATCCCGCGCCGCCCGCGCCCACGAGCAGCGCGCGCTTGCCGGTCAGATCGCAACCGGCATCCGTCAGCGCGGCCACGAAGCCGGTGCCGTCGAACATCGCGCCGTGCCAGTTGCCGTCGGGCGTGCGGCGCAGCGTGTTGACCGTGCCGAGGAAGCGCGCTTCCTCGGAAAACGTCGCGCAGTATTCAGCCGCGCTGAACTTGTGCGGCACGGTGATGATCACGCCGTCGACGTTGCGCATCGCCTTCGCCGCCGCGAAGAACGCGGGGAGATCGGCCGGCGCCACGTGGGCGGGGACCACCAGCGCGTCGCGCCCGGCCGCCCGCAATGCGGCCGTGACGCCGGCCGGCGAACGGACCTGCGCGATCGGGTCGCCGACGATGAAATAAATACGTGTCGCGCCGCTCAGGCCTGCGTCGAGCGACGGGGAAAACGAAGATGCGTTCTGCTGGCTCATGCTGTTCTCAGCCTCCTGGGGGGTCTATTTTGCCGCACACGCAGCGAGTACGGTTTGCCGCTCATCATCGCTGCACATTTTCCGTGAACTTTAATCCTTTATGGAATAGTATTCAACAATAAAAGAAAGTTTCGGACGCGACAGACGGCCAGGTGGCCAGCTGCGCGGCAGCGGTTCAATCAAGGAGAAGCAGATGAGCAGGAGACGTTTGGTGTTGATCGGCGCGGGCGCCATCGGGCGCATGCATGTCGAGCGTGCGCGCGCCCATGCGCAGTGCGAAATCGTCGCGATCGCCGACCCTTCGCCACAGGCGGAAAGTTTCGCGCGCGAGCAGGGGTTGCGCTGGTTTGCCGACTACCGGTCGATGCTTGACGACGTGCGACCCGAAGGCGCGATCGTCGCGACGCCCAATGCGACGCATGTCACCGTGGGGCTCGATTGCATCGCGCGCGGCGTGCCGGTGTTGATGGAAAAGCCAGTCGCGGACACCGTCGAACAGGCGCAGCAATTGAATGACGCTGCCGTCGAAGCGCGCGTGCCGCTGCTCGTCGGCCATCATCGCCGGCATAACCCGATTCTGCGGCGCGCGCGGGAGATCGTGCAGTCGGGGCGCCTCGGCCGACCCGTCAGCGCGACGGGTCTCGCGACCTTCTACAAACCGGACGCGTACTTCGACATCGAGTGGCGCCGCCGTACGGGTGGTGGTCCGGTCCTGATCAACCTGATCCACGACATCGACCTGATGCGCTTTCTGCTCGGCGATATCGTCGAGGTGCAGGCGCTGACGTCCAGTGCGGTGCGCGGCTTCGAAGTCGAGGACACCGCGGCCGTCGTCCTGCGATTCGCGAACGGCGCGCTCGGCACGCTCGCCGTATCCGATTGCGCGGCGTCGCCGTGGAACTGGGACCTCGCGGCAGGGGAGGCTGCGCACTATCCGCGTCAGCAGGTGAACACGCATTTTCTGTCCGGCACCGATGCTTCGCTGACGTTGCCACAGCTCGATGTCTGGGAGTACCGCAGCGGCAAGGGCTGGCACGAACCGCTGACAGTCGAGCGCAGCACGCCGCACAGCGGCGATCCGTACGCCGAGCAGTTGCGCCATTTCGCGGCGGTGATCGCGGGTGACGAAACGCCGGTCTGTTCGGGCGACGATGCGGCACGCACGCTCGCCGCGACCTTCGCCGTGCATCGCGCGGTTGCTGCGGGCGCGCGCGTCGCGCCGTCGCTGTGATGGAGGCGCGCATGCAACCGGTGACCGGCAAACGGCGGCGCGTGCTCGTGACTGGCGCGAGCGGAGGAATCGGGCGGGCGATCTGTCATACGCTGGTGCGTCGCGCGCTACAGGACGGCTCGCCCATTGCGATCGCGGCCGCGGGCTCGCGCAGGAGCGCATCGCTCGATGCGCTGGTCGGCGAACTGCGCGCGGCCGGAGCGCAGGCGTTCCCACTAGGCGCCGATCTCGCCGATCCTGACGACTGCGCACGTCTGGTCGCGAACGCCAGCGACGCGCTCGGCGGCCTCGACGGCCTCGTCTGCAACGCCGGCATCACCGCGCCGGCCGCGCTGGCCGATGGTTCGCTCGACGACTGGGCGCGCACGTTCGACATCAATACCCGCGCGGTCTGGCTGCTCGCACGTGCCGCCCGGGCGCATCTCGCCGAAGCGGGCGGCGCGATCGTCGCGGTCAGCTCCATGTCCGGCACGTTCCCTCATCCGGGCTACGGCGCCTATTCGGCCGCGAAAGCCGCGCTCTCGATGCTGTGCCGGCAACTCGCGCAGGAGTGGGCGGCGCACGGCGTCCGCGTGAATACCGTGTCTCCTGGGATGATCCGCACGCCGCTCACCGAGTCCCTGTATCACGACCCCGAAGTCGAGCGCCTTCGGACCGAACTGGTGCCGCTCGCGCGAATCGGGCGCCCGGAGGATATCGCCGAGGCGGTCGCCTGGCTGCTTGGACCCGCATCGAGTTACGTGACAGGTCAGGACCTGCGCGTCGACGGCGGCCTCTGTGATCGCCTGCTCGGAACGATTCCGGGGCGGGCGGCTTCCTGAATGCGGCGCGTTTTCGTTCTGGTTCGGAGAGATAAGATCATGTCCTGTTTGAATAAAATCGTAAATTGGAATAGTATTCAACAAATAGGCTGGGTCTCTCCAGGGAAAGCGGATTGGCAATGAAGCGCGAACCGATGCTCGAATGTGATGTGCTGGTGCTGGGGTCAGGCGCGGGTGGCCTGGCCGCGGCGGTCACCGCCGCCGTGCATGGGTTGCGCGTGATCGTTGCGGAAAAGGAGGCGGTTTTCGGGGGCACGACGGCATGGTCCGGCGGATGGATGTGGATACCCTGCAATCCGCTCGCCGTGCGCGCCGGCATCACCGAGGACGCCGACGTGCCGCGCACCTATCTGCGCCACGAGCTGGGCGCGCATTTCGATGCGGGCAAGGCCGACGCATTGCTGGAATACGGTCCGCGGATGGTCGAATTCTTCGAACAGCATACGGCGATGCGTTTTGTCGACGGCAACCGGATTCCCGACTTCCACACAACGCCAGGCGCCGGAACCGGCGGCCGTTCGGTCTGCGCGATGCCGTTCGACGGCCGCGAGCTGGGACCGTTGATCGACAGGCTACGGCCGCCGCTCGGCGTGACGACGCTCAACGGCATGGCGATTGCCTCCGGTGCCGACCTCGGCCACTTCTTCAACGCCACGCGTTCGGTGCGCTCCGCGCTGCACGTCACGCGGCGGCTGGCGACATATGCCGTTCACAAGCTTCGCTACGGCCGCTCGATGCATCTGGTCAACGGCAACGCGCTGGTTGCGCGGCTGCTGAAGTCAGCGGCGGACCATGGCGTCGATCTGCGCTCGAACGCGAGGGCGGTAGGGCTGATCCGCGAGGCTGGCCGCGTGGTCGGCGCACACGTCGAGATCGACGGCGTGGCCCGCGAGGTGCGGGCCACGCACGGCGTCGTGCTCGCCTGCGGAGGTTATCCGCATGACGTCGCGCGCCGTGCGCGAACCTTCGCTTACACACCGTCGGGCCGCGAGCATTGGTCCGCTGCGCCATCGACGAACACGGGCGATGGCATTCGCATCGGCGAGGCGATCGGCGGCCGTTTCGATGCCGCGCTCGAAGCGCCCGCGGCGTGGGCGCCGGTGTCGCTCGTGCCGCAACGAAAGGGCGAGCCGGCCGTCGCGTTTCCCCACTTGATCGAACGCGCCAAACCCGGTGTGATCGCGGTGACGCGCGCAGGCAAGCGATTCGCCAACGAAGCATCGTCCTATTACGACCTGATGACCGCGCTCTTCGATACGACGCCGCAAGGCGAGGAAGTCTGCGCGTGGCTGGTGTGCGACCATCGTTTCCAGCGTCGTTATGGGCTCGGCGTGTCGAAGCCGTTTCCGTTTCCGACTGGCCCCTGGCGCCGCTCGGGTTATCTGAAGCGGGCCAGCAGTCTCGTCGAGCTGGCCGTGCAGTGCGGCATCGATCCACAAGGTCTCGCGAGTACCGTGGCGGCCTGGAACACCGATGCGAAGGACGGCGCCGATCCGCAGTTTCATCGCGGCTCCACGCCGTACAACCGCGTGCAGGGCGATGCACGGCACAAGCCGAACCCGTGCGTCGCTCCGCTCGAAGAAGGCCCGTTCTACGCGGTCAAGCTGCTTCCCGGCAGCCTCGGCACATTCGCCGGGCTCGCGACCGATGCAGCCGCACGCGTCCTCGACAACGAGAACCGGCCGCTCGCCGGTCTATACGCCGTCGGCAATGACAGCGCCAGCATGATGGGCGGCTGTTACCCGGCTGGCGGCATCACGCTCGGTCCCGCGATGACATTCGGTTACCTCGCGGGCCTTTCTCTTGCCGGTCTGACTCAGGCGGATCCGGTTGCAGATTCCTCACATCATGCGTAAGGACAAAACGTAATGACTCTCTATGACGTAGTGACGCTTACCGTGAAAATCGGCTCGAACGCGCAGGTTTTCGAAAGCATCAAGACAAGCGGCAAGCAGCCCGGCTCGACCCTGCTTGGCTGCTGGTACTCGGACATCGGCACGCTGGGGCAGGTGCTGGTGCTGCGCGGCTTCGAATCCGAAGCGGCGCTGATCGGCGAGCGCAAGCGCATGCTGCTCGAAGGCAACCCGTTCGGTTGCGGCGAGCATGTCACCGACGTGAAGGTCGACAGCTATGCGCTCTTCCCGTTCCTGCCGCCGATCGAGCCCGCGGTGCACGGCGGTATCTACGAGATGCGCGTCTACGGGACGAAGCTCGCGAGCCTGCAGCCGACGATCGACGCGTGGGAAAAGGCCCTGCCTGAACGCACGCAACGCTCGCCGCTGATCGGCGCGATGTATTCGCTCGACGGCACCGTCCCGCGTTTTCTCAACATCTGGCCGTACGCGAGCGTCGACGAACGTTCGCGGATTCGCGCCGAAGCGGTGAAAGACGGGATCTGGCCGCCCAGGGGCGGTCCCGCGCATCTGACCACGATGGAATCCACCATCTGCGTGCCGGCGCCGTTTTCGCCGCTGCGCTGAACGCGCGCCAGGAACGAACCGGGCAACCGGACAAGCAATCGAACTGAAGGAGACGACATGACCCAGCACAACTCGCGTGCGCTTTCTCTCTCGGCGCTGACCGCGCTTGAACTGACGCCGCCGCAGATGGTGGAATGCGCCGCGCAGGCGGGCTATGACTACGTCGGGCTGCGCCTGTTGCCCGCAACCGATCAGGAAGTGCGGCACGAGATCGTCGGCGATACGCCGTTAAGACGTGAAACGCTCGCGCGCTTGCGGGACACCGGCATCAAGGTGCTCGACGTGGAGATTCTGCGGCTGAAGCCGGAGACGGATGTGACGGACTACAAGCCCATGCTCGAGACTGCCGCTGAGCTTGGCGCACGCTACGTCCTCGTGGCGGGTAACGATCCCGACGAAGCGCGCACCGCGGAGCGGCTCGCGCAACTTTGCGACCTCGCGAAGCCGCTCGGACTGTCGCCGTCGCTCGAACCGATGCCGTGGACCAACGCGAAGGACATCACGCAGGGCGCCCGCATCGTGAAGGCAGCGGGCCGCGGCAATACCGGCCTCATCATCGACCCGCTTCACTTCGACCGTGCCGGTTCGTCGACGGAAGAACTCGCGGCATTGCCGCGCGAGTACTTCGGCTACGTGCAGTTCTGCGATGGTCCCGCGGAGCGCCCGACCGACCTTGAAACGCTGCTTTTCCAGGCACGCTGCGAGCGGATGATTCCAGGCGAAGGCGGTATCGATCTCGCCGGTATCCTGCGCGCGCTTCCCGACCATCTGCCGCTCAGCATCGAAGTGCCGACGGAGCAATGGGCGAAGACCGCGCCCGCGCTCGAACGTGCCCGCAAGCTGCGCGAGGCGACGCTCGATCTGCTCGCGCGGATTTACGCGGCCGGCTGATGCGCGTGGGAGGGCACAACGCAGTCCGTTGAAGAGCACGCGCAAGATGCTGCACGGACTGCCATCCATTATCGACAATAACAAATAACCACCCAGAGACAACCTATGAAAGCTTCACTGAAGGCCAGCCAGCCAAACACACGAGCGTCGCGCGTCATCGACGTACAACAGCTTCTCGACGAACAGCCCGTCGGACGCTTCCAGATTCTCGTCCTGATGATGTGCATGTTCATCGTGACGCTCGATGGCCTCGATACCGTAATGATGGGCTTCATCGCGCCGGCGCTGTCAAGCGCCTGGGCCATTCCGCGCGATGCGTTGGGCCCCGTCATGAGTGGCGGCCTGCTCGGGCTCGCGTTTGGCGCGCTGTGCGCCGGACCCCTTGCCGACCGCTTCGGCCGCAAGACGGTGATGACGATCGCCGTCCTGTTTTTCGGCGTGTGGAGCGTCGGTTCCGCGTTCGCGGGCAACATCACCGAGTTGACCGTGCTGCGTTTTCTGACCGGCCTCGGGCTCGGTGCATCCATGCCCAATGCGGCGACGCTGATGGCCGAGTATGCGCCCCAGCGCTGCCGCGCACTGATGGTGACGACCGTGTTTTGCGGCTTCACGCTCGGCGCCGCGGGTGGTGGTTTTGTGAGTGCCTGGCTGATCGCCGCGCACGGCTGGCACTCGGTGTTGATACTCGGCGGCGTATTGCCGGTTCTCTATGTGCCGCTGATGATCAAATGGTTGCCCGAATCGGCGCGCTATCTGTCGCTAAAGGAGACCCGCCGGGCGCGGCTCGTGGGCGTGCTGAACCGGATCCAGCGGGGCATGGCGGACGCGGCAACGCGCTTCGTCTCGCAGGAAACACCGCAACGCGAGCGCAGCCCGGTGCGATTGATCCTGTCGCGCGACTACGTATTCGGCACGGTGATGTTGTGGATCTGCTATTTCGCGGGCTTGCTGACGGTTTATCTGCTGGGTAGCTGGCTGCCGACCTTGATTCGCGGCGCCGGATTTACGCTTGAGCAGGCGGCGATTGTCGGCGCGCTGTTTCAGGCGGGCGGTACGATCGGCTCGCTCGCAATCGGCTGGCTGATGGATCGCGTCAACCCGCACGGCGCATTGGGTGCAACCGTCTTTGTTGGCGGTGTGTTTGCGTGGTACATGGGTTTGCCGGGGCATGGAATCGTGGGCATCAGCGTGCTTGCGTTCGGCATGGGCTATTGCATGAACGGCTCCAACACCGGCTTTTGCGCGCTTGCCGCCGGTTCCTATCCGACCCGCATGCGAGCCACAGGCACCAGCTGGATGTTGGGCATCGGCCGCTTCGGTGGTATTGCAGGAGCGATGCTCGGTGCCAGCATGCTGCACGCGAATTGGGGTTTCGGTGAAGTGCTCACGGCGCTTGCGGTGCCCGCGGCAGTGGGCGCCGCCGCAGTGTTGCTCAAAGGCGCGCGCCATCGTGGACCGGTGCTGCGGGTCAAAGCCGTCAGCCACTAACACCGCTAGTCCGTTGGTATGAGCCGCATCGGGATTTGCCTCGCTTGAGTTCCGGTGTGGAATCGTGTTCTCATTCGGTATCTAAGTCGAACGAGCGTGCAATATGGCTGGAAATCTTGAGCGGGCGTTGGCCATCATCGAACTGCTGGCGAAACAGGGCGGCAGCATGCAGCTGGCCGCCATCGCCGACACGCTGAACATCCCGCGCAGCGGCACCCATCGCCTGCTGGCCGAGCTCAGCGAAGAGGGGTATGTGCGGCAGGACGAGCACGGCGAGTATGTGCTGGCGCTCAAGCTGGTGTCGCTTGCGTTGATCTGGCTGTCCACGGGGGGCGTGCTCGATATTTCGCAACCGGTGCTCGACAGGCTGGCTTCGGCGTCGGGCGAACTGGCGCGGCTCGGTGTGGTCGAGGACGATCACATCACGTTTGTCGGGAAGGCGCAGGGAGCCAAATCCGGTCTTCGCTACGACCCGGACATGGGCAGTCAGCCGCCGCTTCACTGCACTGCGAGCGGGCAGGCGTGGCTCGCGACCCTGAGCGACGAAGAGGCGCTCGAACTGGTTTCGCGCCAGGGCGGCATTGGCAAGGCGGGGCAGACCGGGCCGCGAGCGCCGAAGTCGATCCAGCAGTTTCTCCAGGATCTGGCCGGCGCGCGCAAACGCGGCTATGGCATCGCGAGCGACACGTACGAAGTCGGGATGACGTCGATGGCAGCAGTGATCCGTCATCCGGTGACGGGCGTGGCCGTGGGCGTGGTGAGTCTCGCCGGACCCACGAGCCGGTTGCCCGACGCGCGTCTGAAGGAGCTGGCGCCCGTATTGCTCGAGGCCGCCTCGGATATGGGCGCGGCCACGCTCAGTTCGCCGTATTTCAAGCGCAGCCTGAAAGTGGTGCCCGCGGCGGCCAACGTGCAGCCCGTCGTGGCAAGGCGCAAGGGACGGCCGCGGGCGGCATGAGCGGACGCCGGCTTCTGGTCCCGGCTTGCGGCATGGCGGTGCCGGCGGTGGCGATCCACCTGTGACGCTCTGCCGTGCAGAACACGTCTGGCGGTGCTCACCGCGTTTTTGCTACATCAGACCGCCGGCTTGAGAAGCGCCAGAACGAAGAAAGAGAACGGGCGCCACAAGGGCGCCCGTTGCAAACTTCCTTATTGCAGATCTACTTGCGGTTTCACACGGTCGCACGCGGATGCCGCGCGACGGGGTCGACCTGCATCGCCCCGGCTGAGCCAGGCGTCGCGCGCGCCGCGTATTTCGCGACGCGCCAGCCGAACACGATTGCCGGACCGAGTGTGGTCCCCGGGCCGGGGTAGGTGCCGCGAAATATCGACGCGAGATCATTGCCGCATGCGTACAGCCCCGGAATGACATCGCCGTTGTTATCGAGCACCTGGCCGTTCGCGTTGCCCGCGAGCCCCGCGCTACAGGCAAGGTCGGCCGGCCAGACCGTCACCGCATAGTACGGCCCGGGTCCGATCGGACGGACACATGGGTTAGGTTTCTGCGCGGCGTCGCCGTTGAACCGGTTCACCACGCTCGCGCCGCGATGAAACGCGGGATCCTGACCCTGCGCGGCATCCCGGTTGTAGGTGTCGACGGTGCGTTCGAGTCCTGCTGCATCGACGCCCAGCTTCGCGGCGAGTTCAGCCAGCGTATTGCCCTTGATCAGATACCCCGCCTTCTCGAAACTGGCGATGCGCCTGCGGCTTCGCGCGCGCATCAGCAGTCCGAGGCCATAGTCGCGAATGAACGCCGCGTCCACCACCAGGTGCGCAGGCACGCTGCCGCCTTTGCGGCCGCCGTTCTCGCTGTCGCGCAGCATGCCCATCACGAAGTCGTGATACGAGTCCGACTCGTTGACGAAGCGCTCGCCGCGGCTGTTCACCGCAATCAGCCCGGGCTTCGCCCGATCGAGAATGATGTGCGGCCAGACGCCGTCCTGCCCATCGCCTGAGCGCAGGATCGAGCAGGGCATCCAGAGACCCGGACTGTCGTGGCCATCGTTCAGTTGCGCGTTGATCCTGAGCGCACTGCCGACGCCGTCGCCGGTATGCGTGTCGGGCGAAAGCGATAGCGGTTGAGCGCCAGCGGGGAACAACTGTTTGCGCAACACCGGATGGCGCGTGATGCCGCCGGTGGCCAGCACCACGCCGCGACGCGCGCGAATACGCTTCTTTCCAGCGCCTTTCTGTTCGACCACGGCGCCGGTGACTTCGCCTTGCTCGATCACCAGTTCAATCAGCGGTGTTTCGAAGCGGACTTCGACGTTCTGTTTGCGCAAGCTGTAGAAGAGCCGTGCCGCGAGCGCATTGCCCATCACGAGCTGCGTGCCGCGCGGATAGCGCAGCCGGTCCATCACATAGCGGCCCACGACGGCCAGCGTGCGCGAGAAGTTCTTCGTCGACGCGAAGGGCGCGAGCAGCGCGTCCAGGTCGGTGCGCGCCACCATCATGCCGCCGAGACCCATGAACTCCTTGCGCGGCGGTCTCACGCGAGCGAACTCGCCGCCGAGCAATCGTCCGTCGAATGCGACCGGCGCCAATGCGCGCCCGCCAAACGCCGCGCCGGGGCCCGTCACGTAGTCCGGGTGCGCGGTGGCGGCGACGAATTTCACGTCGCTGATGCGCTGGAGTTCGTCGATCGCCGCCGGGCCGCTTTGCAGAAACGCCTCGCGCGCTTCGTCGCCGCCGCGATCGCCGACCACCGACGCGAGAAAGCGCCGCGCGTCGTCGACGCTGTCGGGCACGCCGGCACTCGTGCTCAAGCTCGTGCCCGGCACCCAGGTCGTACCGCCCGAGGTGGACGTGATGCCGCCGACGGCGTCCGTTTTTTCGCACACGAGAACCTTGAGGCCTTCGTGATGCGCGACCAGCGCGGCGGTCATGCCGCCGGCGCCCGCCCCGAACACCAGCAGGTCAACTTCCTCGTCCCAATGGGTCTGCCTCGCTTCGTTCATACCTTTTGCGCCTCCTTCTGCATCATGCCGAAATATATAGAACAAGTTTTCTTAGTAGAATAGTATTCTAGAATTCTCAAAAATCAAATATTTCCAGTCATTGGAGGAGCGGACGATGCGGGTATTGGTGACGGGCGGGAGCGGCTTTCTTGCCGCATGGGTCATGCGGCGCCTGCTGGCGCGCGGTGTCGGCTTGAGGGCGTTCGATCTGCGCCGCGACGCGCGTCTGCTGGGCGAACTCGCGCCGCAGCAGGCAGGTGAAGTCGAATGGGTCACGGGCGACATTTCTGTCGCGAGCGATGTGACGCGCGCGCTGCAGGGTTGCGACGGCGTGATTCATCTGGCCGGCGTGCTGACGCCCAGTTGCGCGAGCGACCCCGTACGCGGCGCGCAAATCAATCTGATCGGGACGCTGAACGTATTCGACGCCGCGCGCGCCGCGGGTTTGCGCAGCGTGCTTTATGCGAGCAGCGCCGGCGTTTTCGGGCCCGACGACGGCGCGCAACCTCATCCCGAGACGCACTACGGCGCGTTCAAGCTGGCCTGCGAAGGCTCGGCGCGGGCGTACTGGAACGACTGCGGCCTCGCGAGCATCGGCTTCCGGCCGCTTGTCGTGTATGGCGCGGGGCGGGAAAGCGGATCGAGCGCGGGGCCGAGCCTCGCGTGCCGCGCAGCGGCGCGTGGCGAGCGATACACGATTCCGTTCACGGGATCGACGGGCCTCGTGTTCGCCGACGACGTGGCCGCCGCGTACGAAGCGGCACTCTTCGCGACGGTACCTGGCGCTCATGTGTTCACGCTGGCGGGCGAGATCGCATCGGTCGACACGGTGATCGGACAGATCTCCGCGCTCGCGCCCGGCGCTCGCCTCGACGCCAGCGGGCCGCCGCTGCCCATCGCCACTGAATTTCCGGATGACCCGGCGCTCGGCCGTCTGCTTCCCGGGTTGCCCGCGACTTCGCTGGAAGAGGGATTGCGGCAGACCATCGCGTTTTACCGCACACGGCAATAGACGGCGTTCGACCCGTCCGCACGGGTCTCGCGTATTCATGGAAACCCTGTAAGGGTTCGAATTTGTTGAATATCATTCCAGTTAGAATTAATATTCGCAAAAATCACATCGGCAACAACACTACTTAGCTGACATCCAGTGGATGTGCAAAACAGGAGCGGAGACAGATGAGCCAGAAGAACCACGGTGAAGACATGAAAGACAGCGACGCCACGCGCGAGACTTCGGGCGGCATGACGCGGCGCAGCTGGCTGACGGCGGCGGGCAAGACGCTCGCCAGCGGCGCGGCGGTGCTGGCTGCCCCGGCTTTCGTGCGGGCGCAGGGTGAACAGCCGCTGAAGCTCGGTCTCGTGATGGCGAAGCAGGGCGTGTGGACGGAACAGGGCGAGATGATCGCGAACGGCGTGAAGCTGGCGCTCGCCGACGCCGGTAATCAGGTGCGCGGCCGTCGCGTCGATCTGATCTGGTACGACGAACCGAACCCGCAATCGGCGCAGCAGAACATGCAGAAGCTCGTCGACGAGGACAAGGTCGTCGCGGTGATCGGCGGCACCAATAGCGGCACGTCGCTCGCGATGGCCTCGGTGGCGAATCGCGCGAAAATGCCCTATATCGCGCCGAACGCGGCAGCCCGCGAACTGACCGGCAGCAGCTGCAATTCCTACACGTTCCGCACGCTCGCGCCGACGCCGGTGACGTGCCGCGCGCTCGCGCCGTCGCTACTCGCGAAGGGCAAGCGCTGGCACTTCCTCGTCGCGAACTACGCGTATGGCCAGGACATCCAGCGCTCCATGTCGGACCTGCTGAAGGAAGCGGGCGGCACCATGACGGGCGCGGACGTCTCGCCGCTGAACACCACGGATTTCAGCTCCTTCATCCTCAAGATCCGCCAGTCGAAGCCGGACGTCGTGGTGCTGGGCCTGCCCGGCGGCGACCTGTCGACGTTCCTCAAGCAGTACGCCGAAATGGGCCTCAAGGGAACGATTCCGGTGGCGTGTCCGATCATCGGCGACTCGGACCTCTGGTCGATCAGCCCCGATGCCGCGACCGGGTACTACGGCAAGCCGTGGCACTTCAGCTCACCGGGCCATACGCCTGCCGAGGTCGCGTTCATCAAGAACTACACCGCGAAGTACGGCAAGCCGCCCGCCGACAAGGCGTGGATTGGCTGGTTCGCCGCGCGCGGTCTGCTGGAGGGGATCAAGCAGGCGAAGAGCACGGGCGGCGCGGACATCGCGGCGAGCCTCGAGACCGTCAGGCTGGACGACGGCGCGATGCCTGCTTACTACCGTTCGTGGGACCACCAGATGGTCCGTCGCTGGACCGTATTCAAGGTCAAGGACCACATCACGGACAAGTGGGACTGGCTCGATCAGGTCTCGGTCGTGCCGAAGAACCCTGCCGATCTCGACAAGCTGTACGGAACGCGCCAGGAAATCGGCTGCAACATGCCGCCACGTCAGGCCTGATTCTTCAAGCACGCTGGTACCGGAGTACGGACATGGCAGAAATTGTCTTGTCCCAGATCGCCAATGGGTTGGTGCTGGGATTTCTTTACGTGTTGCTCGCGATCGGACTCTCGATCATTTGCGGGTTGCTCGGGATCGTCAACTTCGCGCACGGGGCGCTGTTCGCGCTCGGCGCGTACTTCGCGATCGCGCTGTCGACGCAGTTCGGCTGGTGGTCGGTCGTGCTCGCGCCCGTTCTGGTCGCCGCGGCCGGCATGCTGATCGAGGTCATCTTCATCCGCAGGCTATATGGCAAGGAACCGCTGCTGGGGCTGATCGTGACGTTCGCGCTGTCCCTGCTGCTGACCGCGCTGATCCGGCTCGTTTGGGGTTCGGGCGGCTTGCCGTTCAGTCCGCCGGCCGCGCTGTCGGGCCTCTTCGTTTATGGACCGCTCCTGCTGACGAAATACCGCCTGTTCGTGCTCGTCACGACGGTCGTGATTCTGCTCGCGCTCTGGTGGTTCCTCAAATTCACGCCGTACGGCCGCATTCTGCGCGCCGGCAGTCGTGATCCGGAGATGGTCGGCCTGCTCGGCATCAACCTGCCGCGCGTCCTGACCGGTGCGTTCGGTCTCGGCGCGTTGCTGGCCGGCGCCGCTGGCCTGCTCGCGGCGCCGCTTTTGACCGTCACGCCGAGCATGGCGACGGCCGCCGTGATGCCGGCGTTCGTGATCGTCACCATCGGCGGGCTCGGCTCGTTCGCGGGCGCGGTGGTGGCGGGTCTGCTGGTGGGTGTCGTCACGGCGCTGGCCGTGCAGTTCTTTCCCGAAGGCTCATCGGTCGATATGTCTGTACTGATAGCGCTCGTGCTGCTCGTGCGTCCTCGCGGGCTCTTCGGTGAACGTTGGGAGCGCTTCGAATGAATTTCAAACTCGTATCCCGGCATCCGGTCGCGCTGCTCGCGATCTGCCTCGCTGTCGTCTCGGCGTTGCTCGCACTGACCGGCACGCCGCTCGAGCGTGCCACGCAAGTGGCGATCTACGCGCTGTACGGCATGGGCGTGAACCTGCTGGTCGCGTACACCGGCCTCGTGCCGTTCGGCGCGTCGGTGTTCTTCGGCACGTCGACGTATCTCGTCGCCGTGTCGTTGCAGCACTATGTCCACAACGAAGTGCTCGCTTTGGTGCTGAGCGTCGTTCTCACTGCCGTGATGGCGTTGCTGATCGGCGCGATCGTGCTGAAACGGCGTGGGCTCTACTTCTCGCTGCTCACGCTCGCATGCTCGCAGATCGCCTTTGAGATCGCCTTCAAATGGACCGATGTGACCGGCGGCGAAAACGGCTTGCAGGATGTGCCGCGTCCGATGTTCGCGACCTTCCCGGCCTTCCACGTGTTTGCCTGCGTGACGGTGGTGGCGGTCGCATGGGCGTTGTGGCGACTGGTTCACTCGCCGTTCGGCCGCGCGTTGCAGGCGCTGCGCGATAACGAGCAACGTGCGTCGAGCCTCGGCTATGAAACGTATCGCCTGAAGCTTTTTTCGTTTGTCATCTCGGCGGCGATCATCGGTTATGCAGGTGGGTTGCTCTGTCTGATGCTGCAAGGCGCGTATGCGAACAACCTGAGCTGGGAACATGCGGGCGACAGCCTGCTCATGACCGTCCTCGGCGGCGTGCATCAGTTCCTTGGGCCGCTGTGGGGCGCGATCGCCTTCATCCTGCTCGAAGACAAGCTGAGCGGCCTGACCGAACATTGGTGGCTGCTGTTCGCGCCGATCATCATCGCGTTCGCGTTCTTTTCGCCGGAAGGGATTCAGGGGCTCGTCCAGCGCCTTCTGAAGAAGCCGCGCTGGACGCTCGTGCGCGACACGATTCCAGCACGTCCTGCTGTCATCGAGCCGTACCGGAGCGCACGTATCGACGTCGATCCGAATACGCCGATTCTTTCGGTACGCGGTTTGTCGAAGCAATTCGGCTCGCTGGTCACCGCCGACAAGATCGATCTCGACGTGTTTCCGTATCGTCTGCACAGCTTTATCGGTCCGAACGGTGCGGGCAAGACCACGTTCTTCAATATGCTGACGGGCGTGCTGCAGCCGACGGCCGGACGCATCATCTTCGATGGCCAGGATGTGACGCGCCTCGCGATGTTCAGGCGCGTGCGTCTGGGCATGAGCCGCTCCTTCCAGATTCTGAGCGTGTTCCGTAACCTGACGGTGTTCGAGAACGTGCGCGTGGCCGTGCAGGCCGTCGAACGCGGACGTCTCGGCATGTGGCTCGATGCACACGGTTCCGGGGCACAGAATGCGCGTACGTGGTCGCTGCTTGCTGCGGTTGGACTCGTCGGGAAGGCGGGCGCGACGTGCGAGAACCTGTCGCATGGCGAACAGCGTTTGCTCGAGATCGCCATCTCGCTTGCGACTCAGGCAAAGGTCCTTTTGCTGGACGAGCCGCTCGCGGGTCTCGCGGAAGCGGACCGTGAAATCGTCGCGAAGATCATTCGCGAACTGGCAAATCATCATGCGGTGGTGCTGATCGAACATGACATCGACCGCGTGCTGGCGATTTCCGACCGCATCAGCGTGCTGCATCGCGGGCATCTGATCGCCGATGGCGCACCGGCAGAAGTGGCCGCCCACCCGGAAGTGATCGAGGCATACATGGGGCGCTCGAAGTTGACGGTGCCGGTCAGCGAGCGCGTAAGCACGCGTGTGACGCGTGCGGCCGCAACGAAGCCGCTTCTGACGATCAGGAACCTGAAGGCCGGTTACGGCGGCAATACGATTCTCGACGGTCTCGACCTGACGTTGAACGAAGGCGAAGTGGTGGCGATTCTCGGCCGCAATGGCGTAGGCAAGACGACGACGCTGCGTGCGGCCACGGGCGTCGTGCAGATCAATTCCGGATCGATCATGTTCGACGGGCACGACATCACGAACAAGCCGAGCCATGTGATCAACCGGCTCGGTCTTGCGATGGTGCCCGAAGGAAGGCGGCTTTTCCCGAACCTGACGGTCTACGAGAACCTGCGGCTCGCGGCGCGCAAGGGCGGCGCGAGTGTCGACGAAATCTATGCGCTCTTTCCGCGTCTCGCGAACCGCAAGGACACGCGTGCCGAGAACCTTTCGGGCGGCGAGCGGCAGATGGTGGCGATCGCGCGCGCGTTGATGGCGCCGGCCAAAGCGATTCTGCTGGACGAACCGTTCGAAGGACTCGCGCCGGCTGTCGTGCAGGAGGTGCTCGATGCAGTGGTGCGTCTACGCGAGCGCGCGAGTGTGATCATCGTCGAGCATCAGGCGGACATGGTCTTGCCGATCGCGGACCGCGTGTATGTTCTCGTCAACGGGCGTGTGGCGTATCAGGACACCGCGGAAGCGCTGGAGCGCGACGAGTTCACGCAGGCAAGGCTGCTGGGCGTCATGCATGACGACGCGGCGCCTCATCCCGAGGCCAGGACGGCATGATCGGATCCTGGGGGCCGCCGTACTGTGACGGCGGCCTCCAGGACGATAGCCGAAGCGCGTGTGCCGTGCATCGACGTGTCACTTTGAACCGCTTCAGGAGTCTGAAATTCGCATGACCACGCCCGTAGATTCAAAGGCAGAAACAGCCATTGTCACCGGCGGCGCCCGGGGGATCGGCCTTGCCATTGCGCAACGTCTCGCATCCGAAGGCCGCCGGATTGTCCTCTGGGATATCGATTTCGCCGGTTTCGATTCGACGGAGGCCGGTTTCGAACCGCTGCTCAAACAGAAGGTGAATGTCGCCGACCGCGAGTCGGTTAACACCGCTTTCGCGGAGGCCGTCGCAGCGGCAAGCCGGATCGAAATACTCGTCAATAACGCGGGAATCAACGGCCTCGTCGCGCCGACCTGGGACTACCCCGCCGACGAGTGGCAACGGGTGCTGGATATCGACCTGACGGGCGTGTTCAATTGCTGTCACGCCGCGATTCCGCAGATGCGCGAGAACGGCTACGGTCGTATCGTGAACATCGCCTCGATTGCCGGCAAGGAAGGTAATCCGAACAATAGCGCTTACGCGGCGGCGAAAGGCGGTGTGATCGCCTACACGAAGTCGATCTCGAAGGAGCTCGCGCAGTCAGGGGTTCTCGTCAACTGCGTCGCGCCGACGATGGCGCAAACCGCGCTTCAGCAGCAGATGACACCGGAGTTCATCGCGTCGATCAAGGCCAAAATTCCGATGGGCCGGTTCGTCGAGGTCGACGAAATTGCTGCGATGGTCGCGTGGATCGCAAGCCCGGCGTGCAGTTTTACGACAGGCTTCACGTTCGATCTGAGCGGTGGCCGCGCGACTTATTGACGGGTGGCGTCAGCGTGTTGAATGCGGGCTCCTGTCCAGTTGGCGAACCGCCACGCGCCTTGCAAGGGTCTATCTGATAGACCCTGTCTCCTTCTTCGTGGTGCAGATCACGAGGTCAACTTGCCCAATAGCGCCTGCAGGTCCTGGCGCATTCCTGGCAAGTCGTTCTTGATGGTGTCCCAAACAACGTCGAGATCCACCTTGAAATAATCGTGCGCCACGACGCTCCGCATTTCATAACTGCCAGGGCACTTCCGGATGCTCATCGGCGAATGCCGGATGGTGCTTGCGTACCTTGTTGCTTGCTTCGCCGATGACCTCGATATTGCGGATCACCGCGTCAATGACGAGTCTGTTGGCACTGAATGAAGCCTTGTCCATGTCGCAGACATAGCTCTCAATCTCCGGTCAATTGCCTCGACCATGTGCCCGAGGTAATCTGGCAGGCGTTGCTCTTTCGAATTTATACAGGCTGAGCCTCCGCAACGACGGTTCCCCGAAATTTCTCAGGCAGGGCATTCGGCGTCAGCACATCAACTTGAACTCCCAACAGTTCAGACAGCTTGTATCGAATGGTCCCCACGTTGAGCAGGGTCATACCGGGCATCGGTTCGACCAGAAGATCCAGATCGCTCTCATCCGTGTCGTTGCCACGCAGGACAGACCCGAACACCCGCGCGTTCGAATTTCGACGCGATGCGCATTCAATGCAATGGAAGGTCTCACGAGAATCTCTCCAACAGGTTACCGGTGCGCGAGCGCGACGATGAAATGATTTCAGGCTGGGAACTCCAGTTAATTGCTGTATGAAGATCGAACGTACGACACGCAGCAGGGCCCTGTCCGGCAACGACCAGCCGGTGCCTCAAATAGCCGTCGATCGCTGTGCAGTATGAATGCCATCAGCGTTGGTGGCAACGGACGGCCGGCTCCAGCCGCTGCCCGAAAGGGCTAAAGATTTGATTAACCATACCGTTAACATGGATAAAGGTAATACCGTCTCGTGCGGCGTGTCGAATCTAATCTGAGAGAGTCTGTGTTTCATGCGAAATAATCAACCTGTCACCCAGCGCGAATTCGAGTTCCCCGAGAACGCGACGCTGATGTCGACAACCGACAGTCAAAGCCACATCACCTACGCAAACGCGGCGTTCGTCGAAGTCAGCGGCTTCGATCTCGAGGAGCTTCAAGGTCAGCCGCACAATATCGTGCGACATCCGGATATGCCCAAGGAGGCCTTCGCCGACATGTGGACGACGCTCAAAGGCGGCGAGCCCTGGACCGCGGTGGTGAAGAACCGGCGCAAGAATGGCGACCATTACTGGGTCCGCGCCGACGCGACGCCAGTCGTGCGGGGCGGTCGACCAGTAGGTTATATGTCCGTCCGGACCAAAGCCTCGCGCGAGGAAATCGCGGCCGCCGAGGCACTCTACAAGGATTTTCGGGAAGGCAACGCCGGCAGCCGGCGCTTTCAGAAGGGTTTGATCGTTCGAACCGGTCTGATGGGCTGGACATCGGTGTTGCAGACGCTGCCCGTGCGCTGGCGCATCCGTTCCGCGCTGCTGGTTCTGGCGCCGGCACTCATCGCCGGCGCCTGGGCGCTGGGCCTGACCGGTGCCGCGCTTGGCGGCTTCGCTGGAGGCGCTGTGATCTGTTCGCTGCTCGCCTCGTTATGGCTGGAAGCGCAGATCTCGCGGCCGCTCGAGCAGATGCGCGAACAGGCGCTGCGCGTGGCCTCGGGCGAAAGCCGGAAGGTCGTCCATATGAACCGTGTCGATGAGATCGGCATGACGCTGCGCACGATCAGCCAGCTTGGCCTGATGTTTCGCTGGCTGATCGACGACGTCAGCGCGCAGGTGCGCCATGTGCAAACCGCGAGCAACGAGATCGCACAGGGCAACGATGATCTTAGCGCGCGTACCGAGCAGGCCGCGACGAATGTGCAGGAGACGGCCGCGTCGATGACGCAGATGACTGCCACCGTGAAGAGCAATGCGGAAACAGCGACCCAGGCCAACCAGATCTCGGGCACGGCGAGCGATGTCGCGAGCAGGGGCGGGCAGGCGGTGTCGGAGGTGGTGACCACGATGAACGAGATCACCGACAGCTCGAAGAAGATCGCCGACATCATCGGCGTTATCGATGGCATCGCGTTCCAGACGAACATCCTGGCACTCAATGCGGCAGTCGAGGCCGCCCGTGCGGGCGAACAGGGGCGCGGGTTTGCAGTCGTCGCCGCCGAGGTGCGCGCGCTCGCGCAGCGCAGCGCGAGCGCGGCCAAGGAAATCAAAGGCCTGATCAGCGCCAGCGTCGAGAAGGTTGAATCCGGCTCCAGGCTCGTCGACGATGCCGGCAAGACGATGGACGAAATCGTCGTCCAGGTGAAACGCGTCTCGGACCTGATTGCCGAAATCAGTTCGGCTACCCTCGAGCAGAGCAGCGGCATCACGCAGGTGAGCCAGGCAGTCGGCGACCTCGACCATATCACCCAGCAGAACGCGGCGCTGGTGGAGCAAAGCGCCGCCGCGTCTCAAAGCCTGAAGCAGCAGGCGACGCGTCTGGTCGAGGCGGTGAGCGTTTTTCGCTGACGCGGCGCAGGCGACGCGCGTGCTTGCTACAGCAGCATGCCAATGGCGAGACGATTGAACGCATTCATCAACGAGATGGCGAATGTCAGATCCGAGATTTCCGCATCGGAGAAGAGCGCCTTCAGCGGGGCATAGCGTTCGTCGGGCGCACCTTGTCCGGCGACGTGCGTCAGCGTCTCCGCCCACGCGAGCGCGGCGCGTTCGCGCGCGTCGAACAGTTCGCTGACGCGCCAGCCCGCGAGCTGGTCGAGCTTGCGTTGCGGGACACCGGAATCACGGAGCGTCGACGAATGTTTGCCCAGACAGAATGAGCAACCATTGATCTGCGAGATGCGCAGATAGATCAGTTCGATCATCGGCAGGCCGAGGCTGCTGTCGGAAAGCGCCTTGCTGGTCGCCTGAAGACCTTGATAGGCGGCCGGAGAGAGTGTCGAAAAAGGAAGACGAAGTTGGCTCATGATCGGACTCTGAAATCGTGGAAAGAATGGAGAAGAGTTGAAGCAGGAAATTCACGTCGACGAAACTAACGCGGTCGACGCGGGTTCGACACCGGCAAAGAGCGGTGTTTGTGAAAGCTGCTCGTGCGCGCTGGCAAATGCCGCCGCCACCGCTTCCTCACCGCCCGCCAACCCCTGCAGATAGATGAAGTGGCAGTCACGGATGCCGATTGTCCGCAATGCAAGTCTCAGGTAGTCGGACAGGCAATCCGGCTGTCGGGCCTGCGGCCCCTGGTGAAATCCGCCGGAGCTGACGATGACGCAGGTGGGACGATCGGCTAGCAGGCCGACTTTACCGTCGGGCCCTGGCGCAAAAGAGCGTCCCACCCGGAGCACGTGATCGATCCACAACTTGAGCGCTGCCGGCACGGTGAAGTTATGCATCGGCGTTGCGATCAGCAGATGGCTGCTGCGCTCCAGTTCCGCAATCAACTGTTCCGATTGCCGAAAGGCGGGATCATCTGCCTGTGTGTGTTGGGCGACCGCGGCCCCGTATGCAGCGCTCAGCGGCGGCAGCGGGTTCGCCGCGAGGTCACGTCGATTCACGCGGGTCGCCGGATGCTTGTTGCCAAACCGTTCGAGCAGCGCGTCCGCAAAACGGTACGCAGCTGAAGTTCGTTGATTCGGGCTCGCGCTTAAAAACAAAAAGTCATTCATGCCGCACCCTCTGTAGTTGCGCCCAACGCCTCGACAAAATGCATGCCGCGCGCGAGCAGGCCCTGACGGAAGTAGAAGCGCTGCGCCAACGCCATATGGAGGCCGGTATCGAGGACGAGATGCCGACACCCGAGGCGGGTCGCTTCGTTGCGCACCGCCGTGACGAGCGTGGCACCGAGACCGCGCTGACGCTCGCCAGCGTCGATTACCAGATCGTCGACATAGACAAAGCGGCCATACAGCAGGTTTTCCATCTCGCGATAGCCGATGAGCCCCACGATTCGCTCACCGATCCATGCACCGAGCAGCCGGTATCCCAGCATGTGCTGACGCGCGAGCTGTTCGCCAAACGCTATTGGGTCGGTCAAATGAGGGCGTAGCTCGCGCATCAGCTCGAAGCCTCTTCGTTGCAGCACAGGGTTGTCCAGTTCCCGAAGTTCCATGGCCGGTGCCATCGCTATCCCTCGCTATTCGTCATCGTCGACGTACTTTAAGTGATTGATGTCATACACTACAGAGCCAAGAAATGTTCATTCGAGTGGGACATGACTCTGCCATTTAGCCCCATCAATACGGCCGCGGACAGTCCGATTTATCACCAGATCTATCTGCGCATTCGCCAGTCCATTGCCGATGGCGTGTTGCGGCCGGGAGACCGCGTGCCGTCGGTGCGGGGACTGGCGTCGGAATTGAATCTGGCGCGCGGTACCGTCGAATCGGCGTATCAACTTTTGATCGGCGAGGGTTATCTGATCGCACGCGGGCCGGCGGGTACGGTGGTATCGCCGCAGATCAGGTTGCCTGAACCGGCCGGGCAGGCCGTCGTCGTGCCCGAACGCGTGCCGTCGCTGACGCATACCGGCCTGACGCCGCTGCCGCTGGAGATGGGCCTTCCCGCGCTGGATGTTTTCCCACGAAAGGTCTGGAACCGCTTCGCCGCGCGTGAGATGCGCCAAAGCGGCCTGCACGATCTGGTTTATCCCGATCCGCGGGGCTATCCGCCGCTGCGCGCGGCCCTTGCCGGGTATTTAGGCGTTTCGCGCGGCGTTGCCTGCTCGCCGGATCAGGTTTTCATCTGTGCCGGATATCGCGCGAGTCTGGATTTGATCCGCCATAGCGTGCTGCGCCATGGAGACGCGGGCTGGTTCGAAGAGCCCGGCTATCTCATAGCGCGGCGCTTCCTGATCCATGCGGGAATGACATTGCTGCCGGTTCCAGTCGACCACGACGGTCTGGATGTCGAGGCCGGTATCAGGATGGCCCCGAATGCACGCTTTGCCGTGGTCACCCCCAGTCATCAAAGTCCGTTGGGCGTGTCGTTATCGCTTCCGCGCAGACACGCGTTGCTGGATTGGGCGAGAGCCGGTGACCGCTGGATCATCGAAGACGATTACGACAGCGAATTCCGGTATCGCGGGCGCCCCCTTCCTGCTTTAAAAAGCCTTGATACTGCCGGGGCAGGCCGAGTGCTGTACACGGGCACCTTTAGCAAGGTGCTCGCGCCGGGGCTGCGTCTGTCGTATCTGGTCGTGCCGCAAGAGCAGGTCGTCCGGTTCGCGGAAACCGCCGGTCGCATGCAGAATCAGTGTCCGCGTTTGCTACAGGCGACGCTGGCAAGGTTTATCGAAGAGGGTGCTTTTGCGAGGCATATCAGCAAAATGCGGAACATCTACGCGGATCGCCGCGCGATGCTCGCGGATGCGTTGTGCGCGGCCCTGGAACCGCACGCGCAACTTCATCTGCAAGCCGGCGGCATGCATCTTCTCGCGATGCTCGAAAACGGATCGGACGACGATGCGATTGCGATGCGCGCGCGAAGCCTTGGACTATCGGTACAGGCGTTGTCGGCCTGGTGTGCCGAAGCCACATCAAGACGAGGACTGTTGATTGGATTCACGAATGTCAGGTCCGACGAGGAGGCGAGCGCATTGTCCCGGACGCTCGCTGGCGCTCTCCGACCCGAAGCGTAGATGAGGCGGCGATCGCTTCGACAATCTCTTGAACCGGCGCGGCAATTTCTTAAGCTATTGCAAGAAGACAGCGGCATTCAGCGCCATTCATGCCTGTTCGCGCGACGGCTGTTCGTCGGTCCGAAAGCCTGTGGAAGCGATGCGGACCGGACGACTGCGTTGTTCCTCGACCGTGCTGCCGTCGTTCAAAAAAAGACACCGTTCATCGCGAACGGTGTCTCTTCGTACTTACGCCCGTTGCCGCAAGGCTCAGGTTCTTACCACTTGTAGTTCATGCCCGCGAAAACCTGGCGACCGTAGCCAAACGCGCACCACGACCCGTAGTAGCACGATGCGACGTATTTCTTGTTGAGCAGGTTCTGCGCATTGACGTAGAGCGACGAGCCCTTGAGACTCGACGACGCGCGACCAAGGTCGTAGCGCAGCGTCGCATCGACGAGGAAGAAGCTCTGAACCTCGAACGAGTTGTCCGAGCTGTACGTCGTACCCGTGTAGCGTCCGCCGGCACCGAGCGACAAGCCTGCCAGCGGTCCGCGGTTGAGCGTGTAGTACGCCCATGCCGACGCCTGGTTCTGCGGCACCGCTGCGACGAACTTGCCGGCAAGGCCGCTATTGTCCTTCGTGTACTTCGTGTCGAGGTACGTATAGCTTGCCGTCACGTTAAGGGAATCCGTGAGGCTCGCCTTCGCTTCGAGCTCGAGCCCGCGCGAACGCGCTTCGCCGGATTGCGTCTGGAAGTTCGGGTTGACGAGGTCGCTCGTCAGCAGGTTCTCGCGCGTCAGGTCGAACAGCGCCGCGGTGAACAGCATGTTGTACTTCGGCGGCTGGAACTTGATACCGATTTCGTACTGGTGCGCGCGCTCCGGATCGAACGCCTTGCCGGTGCGGTCCGTGCCCGCCTGCGGAACGAAAGCCTCGGTGTAGCTGACATAAGGCGCGATCCCGTTCTTGAACAGATACGTCAGGGCCGCACGCTTCGTAAATGCGCGATCGGACTGATTGTCCTGTGTACCGAAGGTGTCGTTACGCGTGTCGGTATGTGACCAGTCCTCGCGGCCGCTCAACGTCAGCAGCCAGTTGTTCCAGCGTGCCTGATCCTGCAGGTAAAGGCCGTACTGCGTCGACGATACGTGATTCATCGACAGCGCGGGAGGATCGATCGTCTGGCCGTAGACCGGTGCGAAGACATCGAGCGACGGTGCCGAACCAAAGCCCCAAAGATAACCCGAAGCCAGATGCTGATAGTCGAAGCCCGCGAGCAGCGTGTGACTGACAGCGCCGGTCGCGAAGTTCCCTTCGAGCTGATTGTCGAGCGACACCGTGTTCAGCGTGTCCGACGACGCCGCGGTGCCGCGATCCAGCGTGCGCAGATCGGGTTCGAGCCCGCTCCCGTAGACGCTCTTGTAGTCCTGGCTCAGATGCAGATAGCGGCCGTTCATGCGCACGGCCCACGTGTCGTTGAGAAGACGTTCGAACTTGTATCCGATCGACTCCTGGGAACGGTTGAAGCTTTCGAAGTTCGGATCGCCGTCGTAGAAGTCGGACGGCAGCTTGCCGTTTGGATTGGGCTGCGTCGTACCTTGCGGCGGCACGCTGCCGTACGACGTGCTGCGCGGATCGTGCTGATACAGGGCAAGCAGCGTCAGTGTCGTCCGGTCGTCAGGCCGCCACGTGAATGCCGGAGCGATGGCGATACGCTCGTTCAGGGTCGACTGGACCTGACCGTCTTCCTTGCGCACGAGACCCGTGAACCGGTACAGGTAATGATCGTCGCCCGCGATCGGACCCGACAGGTCGACCGTCGCCTGCTTGTGTGCATAGTTACCGAACTCGATGCCGATCTCGTGCAGCGGTCGCGCCGTCGGCATCTTGCTTTCCTGATCGAGCAGACCGCCTGCCTGCGCCGAACCGTAGAGCACGGACACCGGGCCTTTGAGCACGTCGATGCTGTCCATCAGGTAAGGATCGAACTGCGGCACGGCGTACTGGTTGTTCTGTAGCAGCTTGAGACCGTTGAGATACGTATCGGCGGTGAAGCCGCGCACCATCAGCAGGTCGTAGCGCGTCGCGACGCCGCCGCGCGTTTCGGTCGTCACGCCGGAAACGTAGCGCACCGCTGCGTTCAGCGTCTGCGCGTTCTGCTGATCCATCTGGTCGCGCGTGACGACCGACACCGATTGCGGCGTCTCGAGGATCGACGTGTTCGTCTTCGTTGCAGTTGTCGTGCCTTTTGCGACGTAGCCGGTCGTATTCGTATCGCTGTGCGCGGTGACGTCGACCGTCGGCAGCGTGTCTTCGGCGGCGTGCGTCGCCGGGGCGATGGCGACCCCGGTCAGCAGGAAGCCGACGGGAATGCTGCGCAGCGCGAGCGCCATCGCAGTCGGACGCAGCGACTTGATTCGACCGGCGAACGTGCGGGTCGAAGATGCCGTCAGAGTACTTCCGCGGCGGTCAGACATAGGTTCTCCTGCTGGTGTGTGGTTGGTCTGGTCTTTTTGGGCTTTCCGGGCGCTCACGCGACATCGTGAAAGCCGGATTTGCAGCGATAAAGCTGCTTTGACGGGTTCTTGAGCTCGAGCGTCGGGTGGAAATCCGCGAAGTTGGCGCGCCTCGTTCGGTACCATGATCCGAAGATATGCAAATACGAATGATTTGCATTTATATTACAAGTGAGAATTTTTCTCAACCAGGAAGTGAAAGCTTTGCCGTTTTGCGCGGGAAAAAAGTCGCGACTGCGGCTTCAGTGCAACAGGGGGCGGCGCGATGGGTGGGGTCGATCGAGGTGCTGCCTGCGCGGTCGGGCCAGTGGAGGTCTGGCGTGCCGCTGTGTGAGATCGCGGGATGGGCTCGCGACCGCGCGGCCTCGCTTCAACTCATGGCGTCGCTTCGAAAATCTTCGCGAACCGCGTTGACGACGGCGCGGATAACGGCCGAACCCTTCATATCTGGATGAAAGACGAGCCAGACATCTCTCATCACCAGGGGTTGGCCGGCCGCTGCCGGTGCGAGCGTTGAATCATTTCCCCCCATGAAATCCGGCAGCATCGCCACGCCCCCGCTCTCACGCACCAGTGCATGCTGGACTTCGAGCGTGTTCGCCCGAAGGCAGATGGATCGTCCTTCCATCTGCCTGATAAGGGCCGCTTGCTGAGCCGTCATGTCCATGCTCTCGTCGTATCCAATAAAGACCCGGTCCGCCGGTGACGTCTGGTCCAGATACGCACGGCTGCCGTACAGCTGGAATGAAAGCTCGGTGAGCTTCACGACAATGAGATCGCCATCGGTCGGGCGACTGAGCCGGATGGCGATATCCGCTTCCCGGCGATCCAGTGAGGCGCTGCGCGTCTCGCCGAGAATGCAGATCCTGATACCGGGATGTTGCCTGCGCATCGCTACCAGCGGTCTTGCCAACATTGCTGCCGCGAAGGCCGGTGGCGCGCTGATGGTGACACTGCCCGTCAGCTCGGAGCGCGAACCTTCCGCCGCGCGGTCGATCGCCCGCGCTTCCCTCTCCATACCCTCAACGAGCGCTGCAATGCGCTCGCCGTCAACGGTAAGCGACAGCTTGCGGCCGCGCCGATCCATGAGCTTCAGGTTGAGTTCCGCCTCGAGTGCGGCAACGCGGCGAGCGACGGTCGCATGTTCGACGTGAAGCTGTCTGGCAGCACCAGACAAGGTACCCGCCTCGGCCAGCGCAGCGAAATGCCGAAGATTTTCCCAGTCCGCCATTGTTAAATTTTGCACATGTGATGGCAAATCTTAGGGAATTTTCAAGCAGACAGCAATGAATGAAAATGCATTGAACTAATGGAGAAAGCGCAATGGATCTGATGGTCAGAATGACAGGCATTGGTGGCACAGACCAGCTTGAAGTCGTTTCCAGTGAACCACAGCAGCCCGGACCAGACGAAGTGCGTATCCGGCATGAGGCCGTTGGCGTCAACTTCATCGACATTTATCACCGCACCGGCCTTTATCCCATTTCACTGCCGGCGGTCCCTGGCGTCGAAGGTGCGGGAATAGTCGAAGCCGTGGGAGCGGGGGTTATCGATATCGCGATTGGCGATCGCATCGCCTACGCCGGCGCGCCGGTTGGCGCCTATGCCGCAACACGGCTGCTGCCACGAACCCGGGTGATTCCCTTACCCGACGACATCGGCTTGCGCGTTGCAGCGGCCTCGACGCTTAAAGGTTTGACCGCACATATGCTGCTAACGCGCACTTACCCCGTCAGCGCGGGAAGCATCGTTCTCGTTCATGCCGCAGCTGGCGGTCTCGGCGGGATGCTGGTCCGGTGGGCCAAACACCTCGGTGCAACGGTGATAGGCACGACCGGATCAGAGGGGAAGGCGCACGTCGCCCGAATGCACGGAGCCGATCATGTCATTGTCGGACGTGACGCCGATATCGTGTCCGAGGTCGCAACGCTGACAGGCAGCCGCGGTGTTGATTTTGCGATTGATGGCATCGGCGGCAGCATGCTCTCAAAGACGCTTGCGTGTGTTCGCCCCTTCGGTACAGTCGCGAGCATCGGGCAGGCGGCCGGGACGATACCGCCGGTCGATGTCGATCAACTGGGCCCCCGTCGCTCGCTGACGCTCTCTCGCCCAGGCATCATGGCGTGGCTGGCGGACCTGGATACTTATTCCGTCGCATCGAGGGCACTGATCGCGGCGATGCAAGTGGGTGTTGTC
>CALFSF010000389.1 GCA_937917025.1 uncultured Paraburkholderia sp. | reverse complement strand
GCCATCCGTGGTCGCCTCGACAGTACGAGCCGTCTTCAGACGCGCCGTGGGTCCCGTTCTCGTCCGTATCCGGCGCGCTCCAGTCGAGGCCGTTCGCAGCAGGTTTCAAACCCCAGGACAGCGCCATATCCGCGGTCGGCCGGGCGAGATGCACACCAAAGCTGTTCTCGTAGATTCCAGGCGCGGCGCTCTGAACAGGCGTTGCTCCGCCGGACTTCGTTTCGAGTGGATACGTCCAGGACAGGTGATCCAGTTCGTCGGGTTTGTATTCGACCGATACGAGTTTGAAGCAACGACCTTGCAGCCCGTCGAGACCGGCGCGTACGCGTAACTTGCCATCTTCATCACGCTTGCCGGCGAGGTAGACGTCGATGCCGGCATGTTGCAGCTCACACAGGCGGGCAGCGAGTTTTCCGATGGCCGGATCGAAACGGGCGTCTTTAAAGACGATATCGATGAATACGGCCTTGGGCCTGTAAATCGCGATGCCGCGCATCAGGCGGGCGTAGTAGTCGTAACTGGCTGGCCACGTCTGGCCTGCCTGCTTTAGCGATTGATCGTCGATCAGAAGGACGGCGATGGAATCGCGCGATCCGTTTCCATAAGCTTTGCCTTCGACAGGCGCATAGAATTTCGCCGCCTTGCGGGTTGCGAATTCATCGCCGAACACGATCGGAAGTACGAGTGCCGCAACGATGCCAAGCGCGATCGCGAGTGACGCCTGGATGAAAGTTCTGCCGGGCAACGATCTGGCAATTCTGGCCAGACGACGTTGCTCGATATGCGCCCCGTGGTCCATGTTTGTTCTTCGATGGCTTGTTTTTCTGTGTCCACGCTCCCGTCACCAGGCCGAGGCACTGCTCTCCCGTGCTTTACGGCATGAAGGACAAGAACTTGAGCGCCCCCATGCGTCTATGATGAAGCAGGGGTGTTCGTACGCGATCGCAATCTCTTTTCTGGTTCCGCGTAAACCCGCTTCCTGTGGGAGATCGAATGAAGCGCCACGATACAACTGGGACAGGCACTGGCGTCGAGGCCCGGCAGGACGCCGCTGCCGCATTCTCATTGCTTGCGTCGCCGCTCGTTCACGAGGCGATCGCATGCGCCGCGCTGTTGAGCGAGAGCGTCGAGCCCGAATCGCTTCACAGGCTGCGCGTGGTGCTGCGACGTTTGCGTTCGCTGTGGTGGGCCTACAGGTCGTTCTTCGACAAAGACGTCGTCAGGCAACAGCGGGCGCTTTTCAAATTCCTCGCGACGGCTGCCGGCAAAACGCGAGACTGGGACATTCTTCTGCAACTGCTCGAAGAAGAAGTGGAGGCCGAATCTGCATCTTCGAGCGAGCTAAAAGCGGCTCGTGCACGGGCACTGGCCGTGAGTCTGGAAACGCTCGCGAACGCGGGCGTGAAGGACGTGCTGCGCGAAACGCTTTCGGACGCAACGAAGGCGCTGAACACCGCGCACGAGCGCGTATCGTTCCGGAAGTTTGGGGATCGTCAGGTCGCGGCGCGCGAAAAGTTACTGCGCAAACGGATGAAACGCGCTTTGCGTGCGAAGAAATCCGATTATGCGTCGCTGCATGAAGTGCGAAAGGCAGGCAAGACGCTGCGGTATCTACTCGAACTGTTTGGACCGGTATTGCGCGCCGATCATCACCGGACGCTTAAGCGCCTCACGAAAATCCAGAAGCGGTTTGGCGCGTTGAATGACGTTGTCGCGAGCGAAGCGCTGCTTCAACAGAACGAATACCTGTTTGGGGACAGCGGCGCCCGGGATTCCGCCCTGCGATGGTTGAAGCAGGAGCGCAAGCGTCGCCTGAGGGCAGCGCGCAAACTGCTGCGCGATGCGTAATGCGTCGTAGAGCGTGCCACGATCGTCGCGCGATGCGGACGACGAGACGATGGACCAACCTGTGGATAGCGCGGCATGAAACGCACGCAGCACAGACGACTCACCACCCGGCGGCGACCGTTTCGCTGCCGTTTAAAGTACGAACGGCCCGCGAGGGCGGGCCGTTCGTAGTCGCAAAACCGACCGTCCAGCTGCTTACAGCGGCTGGATGTTGGCGGCTTGCTTGCCCTTCGGTCCCTGCTTCACTTCGAAGCTAACCTTCTGATTTTCTTGCAGCGACTTGAAGCCGCTACCTTGAACTTCAGAAAAGTGTGCGAACAGATCTTCACCGCCGTCGTCCGGCGTGATGAATCCGAAACCCTTCGCATCGTTGAACCACTTCACGGTACCAGTTGCCATTTTTAATCCAGTAAAAGTTGTGTTCCATCGCGCCCACCGTATTTCTGGATCGGCAGACGCGAAGGTAGAGTTGTACCACGCCTTTATGAAAACCGCCTATCAGCAAGTACACGGGGTAACGATTTTTTGCGCTACTCGCGCATTTTTTCAAGCTCCCTGAGGGGTCAAAAATCGTCGCAAATGGTGACCAGGGTAAACTGGACCCACACACCCAGGAACTCCATGACACATTATTTGCAAGATGAATTGACTGCCTTTTGGGGCCGGCTCGTCCCTTATTTCGTAATTCTTGAGTCAAATCAACAAGGTGGAACCGATCCCATTGGTCGAGTGACGATCGATACCGACGACCATCAGGCTTTCGCACTTCACACCACCGATGTCAAACCGGAAGGCGATACGTCCGATCCGACAGGCCAGAGCGCGACCTACACCCGTTTCAAGGTCGCGGGCGCCGAATGGGGCCCCTGGCAGCGGGAAACCTGGCAGTAATGCGCTAAAAGGGGCTTCACCGTCCCTGTCTCTTTCGCCGGCGGTGCGATACGGGCTTCGAGGTCGTCGGATGGCCGCCCGGCACAGCAATCAGAAGCCCTGTCATGCCCAATTTCAGATTTATCCCCAGTGTGCCCGCCACGTCGGAAGACGACTTCGACGTCTTCGCCACGACGAAACTCGCCGGCTATCTCCGGTTCTACGGGGTTTTGCGGGTGGTTCGAAAGACCGACGGGAAAGTGTTGTTTCCCTTCGACGGCGCGCCGGAACTCGGCCCTTTCGCGACGAAAAACGAGGCGTTGGCGGCCGCGCAGGTGCAGGGCGAGCAGATCGTCGCCGGCGACCTGGCGCGTCCGGAGTTGTAAGCCCGGCCGACCAGCACCGTCCCGCCCGCCAGCCAGAATCAAACAATCCCGGTCGTGTAGTACACGGTAATCACAAAGAACACAGCCAGCGTCTTGATGATGGTGACCGCAAAAATATCCCGATACGACTGACGGTGCGTGAGGCCGGTCACCGCGAGCAGCGTGATCACCGCGCCGTTGTGAGGCAGCGTGTCCATGCCGCCGCTGGCCATGGCGACCACGCGGTGCAGCACTTCCATCGGGATATGCGCGGCGTCCGCGCCCTTGATGAACAGATCCGACATCGCCGCGAGCGCGATGCTCATGCCGCCGGACGCCGAACCGGTGATCCCCGCCAGCGAGCTGACCGACACCGCCGCGTTCACGAGCGGATTCGGAATGCTCTTGAGCGCGTTGCTGACCACGAGAAACCCTGGCAGCGCCGCGATCACGCCGCCAAAGCCGTATTCCGAGGCCGTATTCAGCGAAGCCAGCAATGCGCCGCCCACGGCAGCCTTGGTGCCGGTCGCGAAACGCTCGCGCACGCGGCCGAACGCTGTCAGCACGACGAGCAGGATGCCCAGCAGCAGCGCGCCTTCCACCGACCAGATCGCGACCACCGCCTTCACCGACGTCGTCACCGGCGCATGGAGGCCCGGCAGGATTTCCGGCGCGACGGTGTAGCTTGCGCCATACCAGTCGGGAATCATGTGCGTCAGCACGAAATTCGCGACGCCCACGAGGACGAGCGGCGCGACGGCCAGCAGCGGATGCGGCAGCGACTTCGATTCCACGCGGTCCGGCTCGTTCACGAGCTCGGTGCCGTAGCCTTCGCCCGTCGCCATCGCCGCACGGCGACGCCATTCCAGATACGTGAGGCCGACCACGATGATGAACACCGAGCCGATCACGCCGAGCCACGGCGCGGCCCACGAGGTGGTCTTGAAGAACGTCGTCGGGATGATGTTCTGGATCTGCGGCGTGCCCGGCAGCGAATCCATCGTGAACGAGA
>CALFSF010000388.1 GCA_937917025.1 uncultured Paraburkholderia sp. | reverse complement strand
AAGCCGTGACCCAATAAAATCCGGTTGCTCGCCATGGCACCCGCCTCAAATTAGACGTCAATCCGGTGATTGGAATTCGAAGGTCTGGATTGCAGGTAAAAGTCTTATTTTGTGGACGCCCGTGCTTAACTCATGGTTCACATTCAAAATCTGCTTAAATGTCGTCTGCACGTTGCATGAATTCCGGGCTTCGGGATGGCCCCCGAAATTCCGCTGCGGCCACGTCCTGTGTTTTATGCGCGTTTCACGCTTTGCATATTCCTTCGTATCGCTCGCTGCATCGTCGTGCCGTGCTGTCGCGCTGCGTCGTCGAACGGCCAGACTTGACGCTTTAGACCAGACTGTCGTTCCTGTTGCTGGATGAACGGAGTCCACCCGCGGTGGCGCCCCGTCGTACACAGCGCCAGGCGGCCTGCGTGCGGTTCACGCATCGCGGCATCGACAGCTGGACGTAATTGATCTATTCGTACCGGGGATACTTATGTTGACTGCTACCCTCGACACTGCTGATACGCCGCAACCCGACAGATACCGCGTCGGTGACGTGGTGACATTGAAATCAGGCGGCCCGCGCATGACCGTGACCCATGTGGGTCCCGTCGCGCTGGCGGAAGGCGACTGGCTCGTCTGCCAATGGTTCGACGAGCAGGGCGAATTACGCCAGGATGTGTTCGCGCTCGACCGCGTGCGGCCCGAGCCGCGTTCCATTTCCGCTGGCTCCGTGCAGATGCAGCAGCGGTTCGTGCGTCCCGGTTACGGGCATTGATTTCGGGTCCCTGCCATCCGTCCACGCTTTCGTCATTCTTTCCATCGGATCACGCCGCGGCGCGCGTTCGCGTCGCATCGGCCAGGACGCGCTTGGAGCGGCCGCGTCCGCGCGGCCGCGCAACTACAACTCACTTTCCACGTATGGTTTAACGGGCTCTAGCGGCGCGCCTCGGTCGCCATTTTGACGGCGAGTCCGGCGAGCACCGTCCCCATCAGCCAGCGCTGCACGACGATCCACGCCGGACGTTGCGCGAGGAACACCGCGATCGATCCCGCCATGACCGCGACGATCGCGTTGATGGTCAGGCTCATCATGATCTGCACCGAGCCGAGCGTCAGCGATTGCGCGAGCACGCTGCCATGCTGCGGATCGATGAACTGCGGCAGCAGCGACAGATACAGCACGGCGATTTTCGGATTCAGCAGGTTCGTGACGAAGCCCATCGCGAAGAGCTTGCGGGGGCCGTCGGCGGGAAGGTCGCGCACCTGGAACGGTGAGCGGCCGCCTGGCTTCACGGCTTGCCACGCGAGCCACAACAGATAGAGTGCTCCGCCAAAGCGCAGCGCGTCGTACGCGAACGGCACCGCGAGCAGCAGCGCGGTAATGCCGAGTGCCGCGGACAGCATGTAAAACACGAAGCCGAGCGCGACGCCGCCAAGTGAAATGAGGCCAGCCGTGCGGCCCTGGCAGATGGAGCGCGAGATCAGGTAGAGCATGTTCGGGCCGGGCGTGAGCGCCATCCCGAGCGAGACGAGTCCGAAGGCCAACAGACTGGAAAGATGCGGCATTGCATGGCTCCGTGAAAAGTTATCGGTAGCGGAGTGATCCACAACGATCAGGCAATGCCCAGGCGCGCGGCTAGAACGAGAGCGCACGTAACGACATAACCGTGCTCACGGTCCGCGTTTCCCGATGGTGTCTCCATCTTTCAGCGCCAGTCGCGCGGACCACGGCATTATTTCACGTGTGAACGAATCGCGCGAGAAGCGGCGCGCAACAGAAGCATCGCGCGGTGCCCGGCACGCTGTCAGCGCCGCAGCGGCCTGAAAAACCGGCGGATTTCCTCAGCCAGCAGCGCGGGTTGCTCCATTGCGGCGAAGTGGCCGCCGCGCGGCATGTCGGCCCATTGCTTGAGATCGAACACGCGTTCGATCCACGATTGCGGCGGCCGGCTGATTTCCTTGGGGAAGCGCGCAAAGCCAAGCGGCGGGCGCACCCGTTCTCCGTGCGCGAAACGCAGCGGCTTCAGGCGCATCTCCCAGTAAAAGCGCATCGACGATGCGATCGTCTGCGTGTACCAGTAGAGCGACAGGTTCGTCAGCAGCTCGTCTTTCGAGAACACGCTTTCGATGTCGCCGTTGCAGTCGCTCCACGCGCGGAATTTTTCGACGATCCATGCGGCGAGGCCCGCGGGCGAATCGTTCAGCGACGTGGCGAGCGTCTGCGGCTTCGTGCTGTGTACGTGCGCGTAGCCGCCTTCGAGTGCGGCCCACATCGTCTTCGCATCGAGGAAGGTCTGTTCGCGCGGCGTGATGGGCGGGTCGTCGGTGGTCAGCGGCGGCTCGTACGAACTGGGCAGGAAATTCAGATGGATGCCGTCGACGTGTTGCGGATGCCGTAACGCAAGCGCAATCGAAACCGCCGCGCCGAGATCGCCGCCTTGCGCGCCGAAGCGTTCATAGCCGAGTCCGCGCATCAGTTCGACCCACAGGTCGGCTGTCGCGAACGCCGACGTGCCCGGTTTTACCGGCCGCTCCGAAAAACCGAAGCCGGGCAGCGACGGCACCACGACGTCGAACGCATCGGCCGGGTCCGCGCCGACCGACGCCGGATCGCACAGATGCGGCAGCAGTTCCATGAACTCGATGAACGACCCGGGCCAGCCGTGCGTGAGCACGAGCGGATAGGGCCTCGGTCCGACGCCCCGCCGATGCACATAATGAATATTGAGGCCGCCCACCTGCGCGACGAACTGCGGCTCGCGGTTCAGGCGCTGCTCGGCGCCGCGCCAGTCGTAGCCTTTCGCCCAGTACTGCGCGAGTTCGCGCACATACGCAGGATCGACACCGAGCGCCCACGGCGAGCC
>CALFSF010000387.1 GCA_937917025.1 uncultured Paraburkholderia sp. | reverse complement strand
GCCCGCGGAAGCGCCAATTCCGACGAGCGGAAAGGCAAGCGACGTCGATTCGTTCTCCGCTGTCGCTGAATGGGTCACGTCGTCTCCAGTGATGAGAATAAATGGCCTGACCGCTGCTCGCCTGGCAACGCGGCAGATACGTTGTCGGGCGTTCATGGGTCAGGGCAGCCCATATGCCGCATGTGAGTACGGTCATTGGCAGCAAAAGTTGGGCCTGTTTAACGCTTGTCGTGCCTGCTTGCAGATCGGACCTCGACGGCTCCGGCGCATCGGGAAGTAGCCGGCTGCGCTTTTCTTCCCGATCGATTCAGGCTGTCAGCGCCTGTCAAATGATCCGGCCACGCGGGCCGTCAAGACGTGAGGCAAGCTGATCGACTCTCTGTGACAGGTATGGGACGTGTACGGTAAGCACTCACGTGATCGCATCGGGCATGACGTTTCCTTCCGTTCGAAGCTGTTGACCGGGAGCGGTATAAGAAGCAAGGTATCAATCAGCAATCGACAACCGGCAAGCCGCGCATTGCCACCTGGCTCGATTATAGCCAGCTTGATCGTGTTGACTTGAACCGATTAAGCTGGCCCGCCGGGCTGGCGTATACCCCTATGCCGACCTCGGGCGTTCTTAAGCACTGTTTGCCAGCGCAGACGTTACGAACGATGATAGGCAAAGCACGTCGCGTAGCCGGTCAGTCAAGACGCAGCACGTACTTCGAGGCAGACAGATCCTCGAGTGCCAAACTGTCATCCCGTCATTCTCCGAGAGGCAAAGCCATGAAGTCGACCATCGTCGCACCGCTTTTGATCATTTCGTTACTCGGTCCATCCGTTGTCGTTTTTGCACAGCCACACGGGGACAATCACCGCGGCGGCCAGTCTTCGCATAACAGACCCAATGCGGGGCACGAGGTCCAGCATGGTCATGGCCCCGCGCCGCGCGAGGCGACTTTGGGCAGGGCGGGCGGTCCCGTTCCCCACAACGACTGGCACAAGGGCGAGCGGCTTCCTGCTGAGTACCGGGATCGTAATTACGTCGTCGACAACTGGCACGAGCACGGCCTGCAAGCGCCGCCGCGCGGATATCAGTGGGTCGGCGTGAACGGCGACTATGTACTCGCCGCCATCGCGACCGGTGTCATCGCAAACGTCCTGCTTTCCGGGCATTAGTCAACGAACCGAAGTAGCCTGCCCCGGGCAATGAGCAATCGCACGCCGACATGCTGGACATGAACGGACTCGCGTGACGGTCGGGCGCCGTGCTGGAAGCGTTCTGCAAGCGGGTGGGGTAGTCGGTATGGCTTCATCTCCTTCCGGAATATTTCCGCGGATTACGTTCGATGAAGGCGCTGACGGTGCAAGGCTGTTCATGCCGCATCCCCGGTCGTGTCTGAAATATTGTCCAATAATCGTTCAGTTGCCGCGTGCAGCGCGCCGTGCTGTAATCCGCGGCTGACGAGGCAATAGCGGGCGGGAAGATGGACGGGCAGGACGGCAACGACGATGCGGCGATCGCGCAGCGCATCGCGGACGTGCTGGGTGAGCGGCCGCTGCGCCTCGAGCGCCAGGTGTTCACCCATAGCGGCAACGCGGTGTACCGCGCGCGCATGGCCGGCGATCGTTCGCTGGCGGTGCGCGTCAGCCCGCAAGCACAGACGTTTTTGCATACCGGCTCGAATCTCTCCATGCTGCGCGGCCTCGGCCTGCCGGTGCAGACGGTGCTCGCGCAAGGCGCCACGCCCGCGGGCGGGGATTTCGTCGTGCTCGACTGGCTTCCCGGGCGCGATCTCTTCTATGTCTTCGGCTCGCTCGACGTGGGTCAAACTGAACGGATTGCCGAAACCGTGGTGGCGTTCCAGCGCAGGGTGGCGCAACGGCTGCCCGTCGCCGCGGACGGCGGTTTCGGCTGGACCGCGATCGGCGCTCGTGCGCCCCATGCGCGCTGGACTGAAATCTTCGGCGAACCCGCACCGGCCGCGATTCACGTCGCGACGCTCGCGCGCACGGACGCCACTGCACTCGAACGCTTTCGCGCACGCCTCGGCCTTGTGCGCGCCTCGCTCGAGGACTATTTCGACACGCTGCGCCCGGTCTGCTTTCTCGACGACCTGACCATCAAGAACGTGCTCGTGGACGGCGGCGAACTAAGCGGCCTGATCGATTTCGATACGGTGTGCTATGGCGATCCGCTGCTCGTGCTCGGCGCGACGCTCGCGCATATCGACACTGAGGTGGGGGAGCGCGGCGGCCGCTATGCCGAGGCGCTACTGCGCTGTTGGGCGCCGCAGGGAGAGCGCATGCGCGCGACGGGCTTCTACGCGTCCCTGTGGGTCATCGGGTTGCTGTCGCTCGCCATCGATCAGGGCAATGCCGCACGCGTGCGCCTGCTCACGCCGGTTCTCGAGCACCTGCTGAGGGTGGCGGAACGCGCGTGAGCAGCGGTGAGGGTGTTGCTGCTAGTGATTGCCTGTCCATATCTGCGGACGCCGTCCGTTCCATGGCCGCGACCGTTCTGAATGGCGGAGTGAACGGCGAATGCCGTAACACGCGATCTGCTCGCTTCATCGACGCCGCTTCCTGACCAGGCGCTAATCGAAGGCGGATTCACATGCATGCCCCCGATGCGCCGAACCATCGTGATATTGCCCGTACAGCGTCTTCCTCGTCAGGCGCGGTGTCACTGGCCCACGCGACGAACCCGTCAGGACGCACCAACAGAGCGCGCAAGCCCAACTGATCCCGGGCGTTGCCCGCAACGTAGGTGAGCCTCTGTCGCCAACGGCGCGTAAGCGACCGAAGCGATGCGCGTCGGTCGAAGTCCAGGAACAGGCCCTTTGCGTCGCGTAAAAGGCTACCGACCTTCGTTCCGTCAGCCAGTTCGAAATCGGGAACGCTGCGGCCCGCCAGCGGATGACCGCCGCCAGGATCGTAGCGAAACGAACCGACCCACACGCGCTCGGCGAAATACGTCGCGCCATCGCGCGTTTCGATGAGGTCACGGATGATGGCTTCGAGAGCACGCGTGCTTTGGGTAGGGCGCATGAGTGCGACTTGCGCGCGCGACCAGTCGAGAACGCGCGCTCCCGCCGGATGCCGTTCGAGTTGATAGCTGTCGAGTAGAGCGGCCGGCGCGTCGCCACGAATCGTGGATGCGAGCTTCCAACCCAGGTTCAGCGCGTCGCCGATGCCGAGATTGAGTCCTTGACCGCCCAACGGAGAATGGATGTGCGCGGCATCCCCCGCGAGCAGCACCCGTCCTTTGCGATACGCCGTCGCCTGACAGGCGCGATCCGTCCACGTGGTAGCGAGCTGAATGTTTGTCAGGGCGATCTGTGTGCCGGACACGCGGCGCAACACTCCCTGCACATG
>CALFSF010000386.1 GCA_937917025.1 uncultured Paraburkholderia sp. | reverse complement strand
CACCCGTTTCGAGAATGCGCGGGGCAAGGATCTGTACGCATTCTGGGGCGAGCGCATCACGCAGGCGCTCAACGCCCAGTTGAAGAAGAACGCGGGCGCGGCGCGGATTCTGGTGAACTGCGCGTCGAACGAGTACTTCAGGTCCGTCAAGCCGAAGCTGCTCGACGCGCCGGTGATCACACCCGTGTTCGAAGACTGGAAGGGCGGCCGCTACAAGATCATCAGCTTCCATGCGAAACGCGCGCGCGGCCTGATGGCGCGCTACGCGGTCGAGAACCGCCTCGATGCGCCGGAAGCGCTGAAGGGCTTCGACGCCGAAGGCTACGCGTTCGACGCCGATGCATCGAACGATTCCACCTACGTATTTCGCCGGCGCATCGCGCAGTAAGCGCGACGCCGTATCCGACGCATATCACGCACGACAGGCAGGGCGACACCATGACGATTTCGATTACCAGTAACTTCGACGCGGGCGCGATCGAGGTCGTGTCCTGTGCGCAGCCGGACGACATCCGTCTGCGCGTGCGGCGCGACAGTCACGCCGAGTTCGCGCAATGGTTCTACTTCCGGCTTGCGGGCGCGGCGGGCGAGCGCTGCGTGATGACCTTCGAGAACGCCCACGAATGCGCGTTCGCCGAAGGCTGGCGCGGCTACAACGCGATGGCGAGCTATGACCGCGTGAACTGGTTCCGTGTGCCGACGTCGTACGACGGCCGGGTGCTGACGATCGACCACACCCCCGACTTCGACAGCATCCACTACGCGTATTTCGAGCCGTACAGCGAGGAGCGTCATTCGGAATTTCTCGGCGCGGTGCAGCAGATGCCGCACGCGACGCTGACCGAACTCGGACAGACGGTCGAAGGCCGGCCGATGTCGCTGCTCACGCTCGGCACGCCCGATCTCGCTGAAGAAGACGGCACGCCGAGGCCGAAGAAAAAAATCTGGATCATCGCGCGCCAGCATCCGGGCGAGACGATGGCGGAGTGGTTTGTCGAGGGCATGGTCAAACGTCTGGCCGGCTGGGGCGACTGGGCCGGCGATCCGGTCGCGCGCCGGCTCTATGAACACGCGGTGTTTCACATCGTGTCCAACATGAATCCGGATGGCAGCGCGCACGGCAACCTGCGCACGAACGCCGCTGGCGCCAACCTGAATCGCGAATGGATGGAGCCGGACGCCGCGCGCAGCCCCGAAGTGCTGCTCGTGCGCGACGCGATTCACGCGACGGGCTGCGATCTGTTCTTCGACATCCATGGCGACGAAGCGCTGCCGTACGTGTTCGTGGCGGGCTCGGAAATGCTGCCGGGATTCACGGAGAAGCAGGGCGAGGAACAGAAGGCCTTTATCGAAGCGTTCAAGCACGCAAGCCCGGACTTTCAGGACAAGTACGGCTATGAGTCGAGCAAGTATCGGCAGGACGCACTAAAGCTCGCGTCGAAGTACATCGGCAACGAATTCGGTTGCCTGTCGCTGACACTGGAGATGCCGTTCAAGGACAACGCGAACCTGCCCGACGCGCGGGTGGGCTGGAATGGCGAGCGCAGCGCGTCGCTGGGCGCGGCGATGCTGCACGCGATCTTGCGGCACGTCGAGACCTTCGCGTGAGCCTGAAGCTGATGTGAGGCGGCGCGTCAGGCGAAGCGATAAGGTCGGCTTGGCGTTGCCTGTCGATCAGGACGAAGCTCAGGTCGCCTCCGGCTGGACAAAAAAGCGGGGAACGCGTGCATGGCGCGTTCCCCGCTTTTGTTTCGCCCGGCGTTGAACGCCGGTGTGCGACCGACGACGAGGTGTCGCCCCAACGGAGGCGACAATCCGACGATGCCCGCTCAGTGCGACTTTTTCTTCGCTGACGATTTCGAGGTGGACTTGCCGGTCGATTTTCCCGTCGCGGCCGACACCTTGCCAGTCGATTTCTTGCCCGACGAATGCTTGCCTTTCGAACCTTTCTTCTTGTGGCTGCCCGATGAGGCACTGCGTGCTCTCGCCGGCGGCACTGGATCGTTCCAGCTGAACGCCAGCATCTGGGTGCCGAGGTAGCCGCAGCGGAACTTGAGGTCCATCGGCGATCCACTGCCGCTTTGCGGCACGCCCAGGCCTTCGACGGTCACGATGCTGTCGACCTTGACGCGCTGCTTGCCTTCGTCGAACGAGTCGTTCCACGGCGTGACCGAGGAGTGCGCGCTGTCGAAAGAACTGGGTGGGAATTCGACGTGATCGAAGGCCGTCGAGGTACTGGCGACAAAATTGGCATGCGCGGCACAGTCCGCGACGAGCGGATCGGCGTGCAGGTCATGGACGAACCGGTTGACGAGTTCGTTGTGCTGTTCGAGCTGGTCGGCGAAGGCTGGCGCTGTGCACACGAGCATGGAGCTCGCTGCAATCGCCGCGAACCGGCCGACCAACCGCAGCAATCGGCGCGGTGCGTTGGTGCGATCCATCTATGAAGGCTTATAAAACGTCAGGCACGTAAGATGCCTCGCGGGTGAGAGGAGTTCAATCCTGACACAAAATATTTGATACGTTTTGCTGGAAATGCCGGAGTGATGCGATGTGTGCAGTGCTGTCGATTCCATGCCGTCAGTGCGTTACGGGTTCAATCGTTGTCGTGAAGCGATACGTGGGATGACGTCGACGGGTTAGCGCAGTGATCCGTTCATGTCGCGCGGGTTGCCGTGGGTTGCTCGGGGCTTGCGTGGACCTCGCGGTCATGCGAGATCACATGCGGCCTCATGCCCGAGCTTCGGGTACGGCTGTGTTCCGGCCGGGGCATGCGTTCGCGGTCACGCTTTTCGGGGATTTTCGCACGCCCCGGGTTTCATGGACTCACAAGATTCAGATGCGAGGTCCGCCGAGGCGATAGCGACGCACGTCGTACGTCGTGACCCACGTTGGCCGATAAACCGCGATCAGTGCCGTGGACATGCCGGTGAACCACGCCTCGCCCGAAGCGAGCAGAAAGACGCTGAACAGATAACCCGCGGGGACGACGGTCATCGACCCGTCGGCGAGCGCGACATGCGAGGCCACTGCGGCCATCGCGGCGATGGTCACCGCGATGGCGGGCGAGATGAAGCCCTGACCCAGGATGAAGACGAACAGGTTACGCGGCAGCCACTTGACGATCGCCCGTTGCAGAATCGTGGAGATCGCGACGGGCAACGCGCCGAATATCAGGAAGGTGAGGGCGATACCTTGCCAGGGCGCGTCGAAGATCACAGAG
>CALFSF010000385.1 GCA_937917025.1 uncultured Paraburkholderia sp. | reverse complement strand
TCGATTGTCGCAGGAAGGAAGTATCGCTTTTCGCAGGTTGAAATAACCCGGCCGGGGCGCTGTGCGTCGGCCCATAAACCATGGAGACATTATGAAACGTCTGGCAACGCTGTCTGCGATCGTGACTGGATGCGCGCTCTTCACCAACGCGCATGCACAGGATACGAGCCCCACGCTGCAGAAAATCAGGGATACCGGCGTCATTTCGCTGGGCATCCGGGAATCGTCGGTGCCGTTTTCCTACTACGACAGCCAGCAGCACACGATCGGCTACTCGCAGGAGATCGCGCTTCGGATCGTCGATGAAGTCAAGAAGGAACTGAAGCTCGGCAAACTGACCGTCAAGGAAATACCGATCACTTCGCAGAACCGCATTCCGGTGCTTCAAAACGGAACGATTGATATCGAATGCGGTTCGACGACGCACACGAAGGAGCGCGCCAATCAGGTGGCCTTCACGAACAGCTTCTTCCAGTATGGGGTTCGCTTCCTCACGAAGAAGGACTCGGGCATCAAGGATTTCTCCGATCTCGCCGGCAAGACGGTGGTCACCACGGCGGGTACCTCGGAAGACCGTCTGCTGCGTGAGATGAACAATACGAAAAAGATGAACATGCAACTCATCTTCGCAAAGGACCACGCGGATTCTTTTCTGATACTGAAGACAGACAGGGCGGCCGCGTATGTAAATGACGAACCGCTTCTGTACGGCGCGAGGGCGACAGAGAAGGACCCGCGAAACTATGTGGTCACGGGTACGCCGCCGATGTCCGAGGCGTACGGTTGCATGGTGCGCAAGGATGATCCCGTCTTCAAGAAGCTTGCAGACCGCGTGATCGCAAGCATGCAAACGTCGGGCGAGGCGACGCAACTCTACACGAAGTGGTTCACCCAGCCCGTTCCGCCCAAGGGAATCAACCTCGACTATCCGCTTTCAGCAGAGAACAAGGCGCTGTTCGCGCATCCGAACGATCAGGCGCTTGACTGACCGTTCTATGGCCGGACGCGGAGCAGGGACGTCGGGCAGGGCCCCGCGTTCCCTGCGGTTCACCGCCCGGATCACACACACAGCAACGCCCGGAAGCCGGGGAAGGCCGACTGCCTGACTCCGGCACCCATGCGGGGAGACTTTTCGATCATGTCATATCACTGGAACTGGGGCATCCTGTTCAGTCCGGTATCCACTGGCGAGCCCACGACGTATCTCGGCTGGCTTGTCTCGGGTTTCTGGGTAACGATCATCGTGTCGCTTTCGGCGTGGGTCCTCGCATGCGTCGTCGGGTCGCTCTTCGGTGTGCTGCGCACGGTGCCGAACAGATGGGCCGCCGGAGCGGGCACAGTCTATGTCGCCGTGTTCCGCAACGTTCCGCTGATCGTGCAGTTTTTCATCTGGTATCTGGTCATACCAGACGTGGTGCCCCCGTCGATCGGTCTCTGGTACAAGCAGTTGTCGCCCAACGCGCAGTTCTACTCGTCATCGATCGTCTGTCTGGGGCTCTTCACCGGCGCGCGGGTTTGCGAACAGTTGCGCTCCGGCATCAATACCTTGCCGCGCGGCCAGCGCGCCGCGGGACTCGCGATGGGATTCACGCAGTGGCAGACGTACCGCTACGTGCTGCTTCCGGTCGCGTACCGCGTCATCGTGCCGCCTCTGACCTCCGAGTTTCTGAACGTCTTCAAGAATTCGGCTGTCGCCTCGACGATCGGTCTGCTCGATCTGTCCGCGCAGGCGCGCCAGCTGGTCGATTACACGGCGCAGACCTATGAATCGTTCATTTCCGTCACGCTCGCGTACGTGATGATCAATCTCGTCGTTATGGCGCTTATGCGCTGGGTCGAGTCCAGGACCCGACTGCCCGGTTATATCGGAGGCAAGTAATGCATCATTTCGACTGGAGCGGCATTCCGGGCGCGCTGCCGACGCTGTGGACCGGCGTGGTCGTCACCTTCAGGATCACGCTGTGCGCCATCGTCGTCGGCATTCTCTGGGGCATACTGATCGCGCTCATGCGTCTGTCGGGCGTCCGGCCGCTTGCGTGGTTCGCACAGGGCTACGTAACGGTGTTCCGTTCGATCCCGCTCGTGATGGTTCTGCTGTGGTTCTTCCTGATCGTGCCACAACTGCTGCAGAACGTCCTCGGCCTTTCTCCCGATGTCGACGTGCGGCTGGCATCGGCACTCGTCGCCTTTTCGCTTTTCGAGGCCGCGTATTACTCCGAGATCATCCGCGCCGGTATCCAGGCCATATCACGCGGGCAGGTCAACGCGTCGTTTGCACTCGGCATGCGCTATGGACAGGCGATGCGCTTCGTTGTGCTGCCGCAGGCGTTCCGCGCGATGGTTCCGCTTCTTCTCACGCAGGCGATTGCTCTCTTCCAGGACACGTCTCTCGTCTACGTGATCAGCCTCGCGGATTTCTTCCGCACGACAACGAATATCGGTGACCGTGACGGCACGACCGTCGAGATGGTGCTGTTCGCCGGCGCCGGCTATTTCCTGATTTGCCTGATTGCGTCGAGCTTTGCAAAGGGTCTCCAGAAAAAGGTCGCAAGATGATTTCAATCAAGAATGTTTCGAAGTGGTACGGCCAGTTCCAGGTGCTGACCGACTGCACGA